>MFKV01000020.1 GCA_001781105.1 Candidatus Kaiserbacteria bacterium RIFCSPHIGHO2_01_FULL_54_36
CCTTCTTTTTTGACATTGAGTTAGAGTATACCCGATTCAGCACGCACTACGTACCGGAACGCGGAAGCGCATTGCCGTGCGGGGATACTCACCGATTCCTATGGATTATCGATCTGTGCGATCCGGCGGCTATGGCGCGCTTCGCCGGAAAAAGGGACGGAAAGCCAAGCTTTTACAACGTCTTCGATCTCGCTTTCGGTAAGAAATCGACCGCCGAGGCTCAGCATATTCGCGTCGTTGTGCATGCGCGTCGAGGTAATGATGTCGATGACATTCCCTGCTGCATCTGTCTGGGGGCGCTGCGCAGGGCCATAATAAACTGCCGCACGGACTCCTCTAAATCTGTTGGCAACGATCGCCTCGCCCTGCCCCGAGCCTCCGAGGATTATTCCTTTACTATCCAAGCCATTTGCAGCATCTGCCGAGACCTTGCGCGCAGCATTGGCGATGATCGCTGGGTAATCGTCCTGTACATCGTATACAAACGCGCCGCAATCCTCTGCCTCGTGCCCGAGTGAGGCAACGAATGCCACGAGCTTGTTCTTCATCTCGAAGCCCCCATGATCCGACGCAAGATACACTTTCATATATGTGCGAATCTACAGATATATCCGAATCTGCGAATATCTACGAATAACTCACAGCCGTTTGTGATGTTCGCGACATTTGTAGCCATTCGTATCATTCGCATGATTCGTAGATTGGGACTTATATTCTTTTTGCGACTTCGGCAACGTGCTCGACGAGCGTGTGCGTATACCCTGCCTCGTTGTCGTACCACGCGAGGACTTTGACGAGCGTCCCGTCCACCACGCGTGTCATTTGCAGGTCGGCGATCGCGCCATAGGGAAGGCCGAGGATGTCGGATGAGACAAGCGGTTCCTCTGATACTGCGAATACGCGCTTCCATTTGTCGGTCGTCGCGGCGTACTTGAGCGCTTGGTTCACTTCCTCCACTGTTGTTGCGCGCTTCGCGACGAAGGTAACATCAACGATAGAGCCAGCAGGCACTGGCACGCGCACCGAGATGCCGTCGAATTTGCCTTTGAGCTGAGGATACGCAAGCGCGGTTGCTTTCGCTGCCCCCGTCGAGGTGGGCACCATATTCTGCGCGGCAGCGCGCTGCTCGCGCAGATCTTTCGCCTTCCCACCGTCAACGAGACTTTGCGACGCGGTGTAGGCATGAGTGGTATTGAGGATCGCGCGCTCGATGCCGATCGCTTCGTCGAGTATGCCGATGAGGGGATTGGCGGCGTTCGTCGTGCAGGAGGCATTTGAAGTGATGGGACCGCACGTTTGAAATTTTTCCTCATTGGCACCGATCAGAATTGTTTCAACGACCGCTTGCCCTGAGGAATTCGAAGGGTCGCCTTTTGCAGGTGCAGTGATGACGACGCGCTTGGCGCCCGCGGTGATGTGCCCTCTGGCTTTCTCCACATCAGTAAAGAGCCCTGTCGACTCGACGACGATATCGATCTGCATCTCGCGCCACGGCGAGGCAGCAGGATCTTTTGTGGCGACGACGGGAATTTCCTTGCCGTCTACAATGAGCGCGCTCGCTTTTGCTTCCACGGAAAATGGCGCACGCCCGTAGACGGTATCGTATTTCAAAAGGTATGCGAGATTCTCGGCGGGCGCCAAGTCATTGATCGCGACGATCTCCATTTCCCCCTTTTCTCCCGTTTTCCCCCTTTCCATTACGGCGCGGAAAAATCCCCGCCCGATGCGTCCAAACCCGTTGATCGCAAGTCGTGCCATTGTGCGATTCTAGCATCTGTGGGCGCTTTGAACGCGTGTGGACAACCGTATGGTCGACCTCGTAGGTCGACCATATACTATGGAGGTGGAACTGTATCATCTTCTAAATCGTGGCGTCGACAAGCGGCAGATATTCCTCGACAATCAAGACTGCGCGCGTTTTGTCCAGGATCTGTATGAATTCAATGATGTACCGTCGGCGAATAACACACGTCGTCGAGTTCCCGCCGACTCTCCCGAAGGTATCGTGGTCGACCTCGTAGGTCGAACATCTGAACGCGAATTGCTTGTGGATATACATGGATGGTGCTTGATGGGTAACCACTATCATCTGCTCGTGTCGGAGCGCGATGAAGGTGGTATATCGAAATTTCTGATGAAATTGAACGTTGGATATGCAAAGTATTTCAACGAACGGTACAAACGAGTTGGAACATTATTTCAGGGTAGGACGAAACGCGTGCACATCGAGCGCGACGCGCATTTTCTTTATATCCTCCACTATATCCACCTCAATCCTCTGGATTTTCTGAAAGGTGCTGAGTCGTGGCGGACGCTTGAGATCGGCAGCTCGAAAAAGGCACTGACACATCTCGAGAAATACCGCTGGAGCAGTTATGCAGATTATTGTGGCAAGAAAAATTTTCCTTCGGTTATCACGAAGGAGCTGTTCGGAGATGTGTTTAAGAATTACGAGCGAACTATTCGCTCATACATGGAGGATATTGAGCTTGCAACCGTAAAGCCGTTGTTGCTAGAGTAACCGACCACCGGATCCATGGTCGACCTACGAGGTCGACCATATTAAGGGGCTGAAGGGGCGGGTTATGGAACCGGACGGTTAGCGGCCGAGGAGACCCAAGAGCGATGTGAGGGCCGATTGAAGGGCAAAAAGCGCGGATGCAAATTGCGAGGAGGCAAGGTTGAAGGATGCGGCGGCCCATGATGGCCGACCGGAGTCTGAGCCTTTCAGCCGACCGACGCCGATGAATGCGGGAGTATTGGCGCCGGTGTACGAACTCTCAGCAGAGAGGAGCCGTGTCAGCTTGCCGCTGCTGTCGGGTATTCCATAAAAGACCGTCTCGTGGCCGCCATCGTTGGCGCAGAAGTCGCCGTTATAATCGTGTCCGTTGGAGCGGAAGAGCATGTTGCCCGGCCTGCCCGCGACGTTGCGTGCCACATCATGGAAGCCCCACCCATAGGCGTCGGGCGGATTGGTGGCATTGCGCACGTCGGGGTCGGAGGCAGCGCTCATCGCGAGCCAGTTCAGAGCGGTAACGCCCGAACACCATGATGCGGTCACACTCGGACACCATTCTGCGCCGTCTATCGACGGACGATTCGAGTACTCCGTGCCTGAGTATGTCCACATGACTTGGGCGTTCGTGGGCGGCGCGATCGTGCTCGGATTCGTCGCGGACGTGAAGGCGTACCCACGTACTGTTTCGTACCCGTAGATACCGCTTAGTGCGTAGGCTGACGGGTCGTACCCGGCGTCGGCACTCCAGACCATCTGGCCAATGCCGCTGATGGTCACGTTGAGATAGCCTCCGCTCGTCGACCACGAACCGCTGACGCTCTGCGGATTAGCAGCAAGGAGCGGAATGGGAATGTAGTCGGGCGTGCAGGCGATCGGGTCCGGGACAGAGGGACTGCCATTTTTCATGCTGTTGTGGCGCTTGTTCGAATTGACGGCAGTGAGGTGATCTCGTGCGTCCTCGATCCAGAGCGTTCCGGAGAGAGTGCCGCCGCTCGCGAGCTGCACGGTGCCAACGGCGAGGTAGCGCGGCTGCGCGCTCGAGGTGTCCGCCGCATTCGAATAGGCCGCGGATAACGAAAAGTAGCTGCCGGTAGTCCCGCCGCCGCTATCGGTGCAATTCTCATACTGGTAGGCCGTCGAGCCACCAAGATCCCCGTTGGTGCACGTGCGCGTTTGCGATATCGCCGCGCACGAGGCGGCGCTCGGCGCCGTGTAGGCGGTGATCGACCCGCCGTGCGCGATGGTCGCTGAATTGAGCGAGCACGCGTTGTGATAGCACGATTCCCATTGATACGCATCGTCTCCGGAAAGATCGCCGTAACTGCAGGCGCGTGTTTGCGAAACGGAAGAACATAGCGTGCCAGACGGAGGGTTTCCGTATTGATATGCAGGGATCGAGTCGCCGTGTGCAATGACCGCGGAATTGAGACTGCACGCACGCGGTGTGCAGGAAGCATACGCGTATGTGCCCGAGAGCGTGCCGTTCCCGCACGTGCGCGATTGCGAGACGCACGCAGAGCCGAGGGGAGACGTGGGTGTTTCGTTCGCCTCCACGGAACTGCCATGCGCGACCATGCCGCCGTTCCACGAACATGATGCCGCTGCAGCTTGAACGCAGGAGGTATTGCTGTACGAGCCTGAAAGCGTGCCGTTGGAGCAGGTGCGCGTTTGCGAGGCGCAGGTCTGTCCGTACGCGACGGAGGACGTGAGGTACGCGGGTACCGAGCTGCCGTGCGCGACCGTGCCTCCGCTCCACGAGCAGGAAGCCGCTGCGGCCGGTGCGCACGAAGCGAATTGATATGTGCCCGAGAGGGTGCCGTTGGAGCAGGTGCGCGACTGCGTCACGCAGTCCGACCCGAACGGCACACTCGCACTCTGGTACGCAGGCACCGCCACACCGTTCCCAATGCTTGAGCCTGCCCAGGCGCACGAGGCGGCGGTGCCGACAGTGCAGGTAGAGGCAGTGTATGAGCCGGAGAGCGTGCCGTTGGAGCAGGTGCGCGTTTGCGAGGCGCAGGTTTGTCCGAAAGAGACGGAGGCCGCGAGGTACGCGGGTACCGACGAGCCGTGTGCGATCGTCGCACCGTTGAGCGAGCACGAGGCGGCACCGCCGACAGTGCAGGTAGAGGCAGTGTATGAGCCGGAAAGTGTGCCGTTGCCGCACACGCGCGTCTGCGAGGCGCAGGTCTGCCCGAAAGGAACGCTCGCGGCCTCGTAGGCGGTGACGCCCGCGCCGTGTGCGACGGTGGAGCCGGCCCACGAACAGGCAGTCGCGCTTCCGACAACACATGATGCATAGGCGTACGCTCCCGAGAGTGTGCCGTTCGCGCAGGTGCGCGTCTGCGAGGCGCAGGTCTGCCCGTGGGCGACGCTCGCCGCCTGATACGCGGGGATCGAGCTACCGCTCGCGATGACCTGTCCGCTAAATGAGCACGATGCCGGCGGTGGTGGAGGAGGAGGAGGCGTGGGGGTTGGAGATGGCGACGGACTCGGTGCGGGACTTGGGTTCCCTCCTCCGCCACCTCCGCCGCCCCCACCTCCGCCGCCACTTCCGGTGAACGGCAGGGTTGGCGGGGACGGAGTCGGTCGTACCGAAGTGATGGTTCCTGTTTGGACATTCAAAAGCGCCCTCGTCTTCGGTCCCACCGTACCTACCTGCTCGAGGTTGTTGGCCCTCTGATATGCGATGACGGCAGCTCTCGTCTGTGTGCCGAAGTACCCGGTGGCTTCTGCGGAGAGGAAGCCCTTGGACTTGAGGAGGGTTTGGAGTGCGGTGACGTCGGTGCCGCGTGCGCCGATGTCGAGAGTGCGGGTGAAGAGTGCTTGCCCTGAGGTATTCGAAGGGGTGAAGGGAGTCGCTGACGTTGGAGATGCTCCTTGCATCTGCGCGAGACGCGCCTGGAGCGTTTGGAGCTGGGCGAGGAGGGAGGCGATTGTTGGAGAAGCTGCAGGTGTTGGACTTGCGGAGGGAGCGCGGGTGCAGGCGAGCGCTGCCCGGGTTCGGGGGCCGGTCGTGCCTGCGCCGGGTGAGTAGGCTGCCGGAATGATGCCTTTGTATACTTGCCAGCGTGCGAGCGCGGCGACAGAGAGGGGCCCCATGTTGCCTGATATTGTGCCTGCGTATCCCGCGTTGCTTTTGAGGAACTGTTGGAGTGCGGAGACGTCGCTCCCAGTGGAGCCGGAGGAGAGGGTCCGAGAGAGGTCGACACAGCTTGCTGCCGACACAGACAAAGGAAGGAGAAGAGTGGCAGCGAAGATGAGAATGGAGCGGTACATATTATTTTTTGCTTCCGTCGGTAGCGTAGAGGTGCGGGAGTGTTTTGGAGAGTTCTTTGCGCGCGTTGCGGAGGAATTCTTCGGTCTCCTTTTCATCTTTCGAGAGTTCGCGCTTTCGCTGCAGTCCTGAAAATTGTGATCCTTTTACACCTTTTATAAATGCGCTCAAGAGCTTCGACACTTCTTCTGCTTTAAACTTTAAAGCTCTAAAATTTTCAGGCTTTAAATAGCCAATGTCTTGCGCCGCATATAATTGTGCGCGGACTTCTCCTGCTGATGCTTTCGCGATGTACAAATAGTTGACGAACTCCTGGCGCGTACCGCTCTCGAAGCCTTCGGCGATATTGCTCATCACGGAAACGGATGCGCGCTGTATCTGGTCGGTAAATCCCCTGTCGCGGCAATTGGCAAGCGCTTTATAAATGTCGCGCGTCAGCTCACGAGCTTTCTGCCAGAATGTCAGGTCTTCGAATCTCTGTACTGTTGCCATACTGTTAGCTTTAAAACTTTAAAGTTTTAGGGTTGTGGCTCCTCAGCCGGTGGCTCTTCGGCAGGGGGTGGCTCTGGTGCTGGGGCGGGTGCGGGTGTCGGTTCGGGTTCGGGTTCGGGTTCCGGCGCAGGAGGTGACTCCTCACTCGGCGGCACTTCTTCAGACGGAGGTGACTCCTGCGTCCCCGTGCCGGTATTGCCTTCCTGTTGAGGCGCTTCCTGCGGCGGCTCTTGAGGCTCGGGTGACGGTGATGGCTCTGGAGATGGCGTCGGTTCGGGGCTCGGTGCGGGAGACGGCTCCGGGGCGCTTACCGGCGAGGTCGTAACGGCCGCGCCCGCGGTCTGCACCATCTGCAAGAATTGCGCCTGCGTGACGCAGGTGTCGCCGACGCACAGCTCGTCGGTCTGCACGCGTTTGGCTGTAAGCGTTTCGACCACGATCTTTGCAATACCGTTGGCAGTATCTCCGAGCCACTCCGTGAGCCGCGCAAAGAGGTTGGTGAGGAACAGTGCCGTCCCCGTGCCGATATTGCCTTCGTGTTGAGCCGTATTTAGCCTAGGGCAGCCGTAAGGTCGGCAACCGTCATACCTGCCATGTTGCCGTGGGTGATGAAGAATTGGATGGTCCCCGTGCCGAAATTGCCTGCGCCTTGGGCCTCTCCATAGTACTCCAACGCATACCCTATCGACTGCTCGCCGTCCGCGGCCTTCTTGGCGACGCCCGGCTCCGATGAGAGCGAGAGGTGATCGCCGATCTTGATCTCGCCGCCTTCGAGCGAGACCTTGACCGGGATCCGGCCGGAGAGCCCGACGGCGACCTGCCGTTCATTTGCAAACTGCGGGCCGTTGAATCCGCCGAGCAAGACCGCCGGGTCGCCGGAGATGACGCCCAGTATGCGGGCTTGCGGTGAGCTGGTCGAATCCGCCTTTTTGACGAACACCCCATTGTCTGGATCCAGCGCGACAATATCGGCAGGTCCCACACTCGAGTCACGCGTGGGGTAATTCTCGGCGACGTCGTAGACGGTCATCGCGGTGTTGGAAGAGTAGATGGTGCCCTCGGTATTGTTGTCGGTATTGCAGTTGGCATCCGAGCCGACGCAGAGCCCGCCGCCGGTTATTTGTGTTTTTGACTCAGGACCTGTCGTCCCGATGCCGACGTTGCCGGAAGCCATAATCGTCATCTTGCGCAGTCCGTCGGTATCCTGGGTATTCCCGACGGCGAAGTGGAGTGACGACGAAGCGAGGAGAACAGCTCCCGGATTCGACGCAGAATGGTTGTTGGTAGCGATGGTTAGGCCCAGGGCGCCGGCTCCAAATGTATTCGGGTCTTCAAATCGCATGAAGTTCGTTTGTGCCGCCAAACCATCTTTTACAATAGCGATACTGGCGTAGGGGCTCGTCGTTCCCAAGCCGAGTTTGCCAGCCTTGAGTGTCAGGGATGGATCGAGATCGTTGGTTCCAAGCTGCATTATCCAATTAGCGCCGTCGAACTTGGAAGTGATCATGCCGACAGCGGTATCGCCTGCTTCTGAAAACACGATGCGACTTCCAACTCCATCTACCGATGCCTGCGTCGTGCGGATTTTGAATGCATCAAACACCGTTGCGCTCGATCCGGCAATTTGCAATTTATAGTTGGGCGTCGTCGTCCCGATGCCGACGTTGCCGCCCGTTGCAGCGAGAATAGTTTGTCCAGAAGTGTAGAGATTTGTGGAAGTTGCAGCGGTGGTTGTGCTGTTGACCATTGATAGGTTAGTAATGGTGGAGGTGGCGCCATTGACGAGGAGCCCTGCGAAGCTTGGAGAAGCAGTCGTTTTCACTGACTGGTCGAACCAGTCGTCGAGTGTGGCGTTGCCGTTCAAGGTGAGGGTGCGCGCGGCGTCGCCGGTCGTGAGCGTGAGGGTGCGGTCTGCGGTGAGATCACTCCCTGGAGACAGAGTGAGGTAGTGCGAGGCGTTGGTGTCGGCGAGGCGAAGACCCGTGTTTGCGAATTGTGCAGAGCCGGAGATATACAAAGCGGTGGAGGTGGCGTTGGTGGTGAGGAGGTCCGTCGCGTGCAGAGTGGTGGCGAAGAATGAAGTTGAGGTTGCCCCTGACGCGGCAGCGGTGAAAGCGGTGTTGTGCGCGACGATATCGTTGCCGATGAAGTTGTGCGTGCCTTCGACCTCGATGTCGTACACATCTTCTTCGGCAATTGGCTCTATTGAGCGGATTTTTGACCAAACGAATGTTTGTCCGACTGCGTACGGTGAGCCGAGTCGAACCGCTTCATTGGACGTGCATTGGCGATTTGCTATACTGTTGTCTCTATGAACAAGCGTGCTGTCATCAACAAGTACATCGTCGCCGATCCGAAGATCTGCGGAGGCAAGCTCACGTTCAACGGAACGCGAGTCATGGTGTGGCAAGTTCTCGAAGCCATGGCCCACGGCGAGACCATCGACGAGATCCTCGAAGACTGGCCCTCGATCACCGAGAAGCATGTCCGCGCGGCTCTTGACTACGCCGCCCGGCGCACCGGAGGAGAACTCATTAGCAGCCTCACCTCCGCGCACCGCCGTGAAATTCTTGTGTGATGAGAATTTCAAAAAGAGGTTAGTGAACGTGCTGAGCGCGCTCGGGCACGATGCGGTACGCTCGCCCGTCGGCGATTCCGACGAGGAAGTGTATGTGCGCTCACTCAGAGAATCGCGCATTATCCTTTCCAACGACACTGATTTTCTCGACACCGCCAAATTTCCACTTAAACGCACTCCGGGGCGAGTGGTATTTCTCGTGTACCCTGCCACATTTGAGCACCAACGCGAGAGAATGGAAGTATTGCTTACGGAATTTCCGACCCCGAAGAAACTCAAAGGACGTCTGATCGAACTGGAGAACGATACAATTTCCGCCCGCGATAAGTAGCTCGACGAGTTCGCCAAAGAGGTAACCCGTTCGACTCGCTCACCGTAAACCGCGATCTCATCCCCTTCTCGCAATTCCGAAACGACCGCCCATCCCGCCGCGGCAAGGCCTTGCCTTGCCGCGATATTGGACGCGTCGGCGCGATTTGGTATACTGTCTGCGTTATGAACATCAATAACTACATCGTCGCCGATCCGCGCATCTGCCACGGCAAACCCACATTCAAGGATACCCGCATCATGGTGTATCTCGTGCTGGGACTTTTGGAAGCTGGAGTTCCCACCGAAGAAATCATCGGGCCCAACTACTACCCGCAACTCACTCGCAAACATATCGAGGCCGCCCTGCACTATGCCGGAAGCCTTCTGAAAACGCGCGAATATGTCGCTCAAGTTGCTCTGTGATGAGAATATCGCCGGAGCTGTAGCCAGATTCCTCGAGGAAGAGGGGCACGACGTGGCTCGGCCGGTGCCGAGAACCCCCGACGAAGATATTGGAGTCTCTGTGCTACGCGAAAAGCGCGTCATCGTGACCCATGATTCCGATTTCGCGAACATCCTTAAGTTCGATCCGCGCAAACTCTCCGGTATCATCCGCATCAAGATCGATCCGTCTCTCAACCATGTTGTGATCGCCTCGCTGAGGCGCGTGCTTGCTGCGTATCCTACGGCGCGTCGATTGCGCGGCAGACTCATCATCGCGCTGCCGGATTCGTTTCGTGAATGGGAAGGAGACAAGCCGCTCGAAGATTGATGTGTAACCGCGATCTCATCCCCTTCCTTCAATTCAGAGACGGTCGCCCATCCCGCCGCGGCAAGGCCTTGCCTTGCCGCGATAGCCGAGCGGTGCTTCAGCCATTTGCCGTGCGCATTTTTAACTAAGTACGGGTGATTCGCGGTGGTGCGGATAGAGCGACCGTCTTCGGTCGTGATGCGGTATGTCTGCTTGACTCCCATAAAAGCGAGCTGCTTCACGCGGCTCCAGACAAGCTGGCCCGTTCTCTCGTCGAGCGACTGTATCTCGTCGCCTTTTTCGATATCGATGATTTCCGGCTCGTCGTACTCATACTCTCCCTTCGCGTTCTTGCGACGACGACGAAGCCGAGTGTCGCCGGTCACGCACAGGCCGACGCTGAAAGCCCCGGAAACAGCGAAGCTTGTGGTAGTCGCGGCGGTGCCGGTTGCGTTCAAGAAGGTAAAGTCGGCGAGGGTGGAAGAGGCGGTTGCGAGGAGGTTGGTCGCCGTGGTGAGGCCAGTGTTGTCGACGGAGAAGAGCGTCGTGGTCGCAAAGGCGGCGGTGGAGGAGGAAAGCAGCAACAAGTTGTTGCCCGTGAACGTCGTTCCTCCAACGGCGGCAAGCGAGAGCAAAGAACCTGGCGACGTCGTCCCGACACCAACCCTCGAAGCGAACGTGTTGGCAACCGTGGTGGACGTCGAGACTAGATAGTTGACCGTGGGCGAGGTGGAGGCGCTGACGGTCGTGCCGTCAGAGGAGAGCCAGCCTTGTCCGAAGACCGTTTGTC
>MFKV01000021.1 GCA_001781105.1 Candidatus Kaiserbacteria bacterium RIFCSPHIGHO2_01_FULL_54_36
CGGGGGGAATTCAAAAAAGGAATGGGCGGCAGGAGGCAGGGGCGGCGCTTCCTTTTCAAGATTCCAAGAAAAGGAAGCGGGCGGGATTCAAATACAAACGGTGCCTCGCCATGCAAAATTCTTTAAGGAATGGCGAGGCGCAAATCTGTATGCGCTTGCCCCAAACCCGCCCATGCGCGCGCAATCCCGCCGTTTTGAGGAACAGTATAAAACGGCGGGGATGGCTCCCGTGAATATATCCGAACTTGCGAAGCTCGCGCAACTATCTTTTGTAAATCAAAAAGTTACGCAAGAGTGCTGTGGCTGGGTGTGCGAGATGACCTTGACCAAATCGACAACAGCAAATGGATTTCCATTTCCATAGTAATTCATATCGAGCTGTGAATTTGCGATTTCAATCACAGCTTCTGCGCTCCAACCCTCTCCGGGCAAGTTGCATGTCACTCCAAATGGAGTAGCTGTATCTATACCAAGCTGTTGGGCTACTTGCGCTTCGGTGACATTGCGGAAGGAAAAGTAACCTGCTCCGAGAATCGTTACTCCGTTTTGCACGCGGAATGCGCCAGGGTCTTTGTCATCTGTGCGGCCATTAAACATGTAGCGGATCGGAATTGTCTGCGTAGCGACTGAATTTCCAGCAGCGACATTATTTGAAGAAACATTAAACCTAATTATCAAATCTTTCTCAAGAAGATTTGGGTATCTCGCAGCACATTTATTTACATCAGAACACTTTACGTACACAAATATCCTGTAGTCATAATCATTCTTTCGCGTCATCGGCGCGGTGGCTGTAAAGTCCCACCGTCCCTGTGAAGCGTTATATGTGCCTTCGCGATATATCGCAGATCCGCCCGGTCCCCAACTATCACCCCACTCTAGAAACACTTTGGCAGAGAACCCTAGCTCAGGTGAAAGCGCTTCCCCCGTGTCAGTGCGACCTCCGGCAGAGAAATTAATAGTTTCTCCCGGGGTGTACAAATCTTTCCCGTGGTAACTTTCCCCAATTGAAAAGTCATTGCCGGATACTGTGAATGTTTGACTTATAACTCTTCCCGGCGGAGTGTCGAAGAACAAAATATAATTCGCTTTATTATCTCGATTACCCAACTGACTCAATGGAGACATGCCAACGTTCAAATTCAACTGGAATGAACCGTCAGCTAGTTTAACTTTTCCTAGTTCTGTCGCTGAACAACCTCGTTCTCCCTCGGCCACCAAACCCACATTCCAGCACATTGGGTCGGTTGCCTTAAGGGTTACAAGTGTTTGATCAGAGTTCGATTGCCCTGTCCACTTTGCCGTATAGATACTTCCGGTCCGTAAGACATCTCCTTTGGCCGGAGATGTAAAAGTAATAGAGGATGAAGATGTGGAATTGGCTACGGCATTTACGCAGGCCATTTTTCCGCGCGTCATTGGGCCAATACCACTCGTGAGCGTTACAAAATCCATGCCATGCGCTTTTTGCCACCGGACGACCGCCTGCGCCGTGAGCGTGCCGTAATAGCCCGTGATACGAGCTTCGGGATAGACGCCAGCCGAAATAAGAAATTGCTGGAGTTTAGAAACCTCGCCATTGGTAGTGGCATCGGTCGACCCGATAACCAGCGCATTATTTAAATCGAGACAGGTGGCTGACGAAGTATTTGTGTTACCACTTGACTGAAGTTGTGCGATTTGCGTCGTCAACTTTACGATCATCTCTTGCATGATTACAATGCGCTCTGATGTTGCCAAGCCAAGACTGACAGCATCATTATTGAGTTGCACAAGCTGTTCGAGCGTACAACCCTTGTCAGTATCGCGGCAAGAAGTGAAGGCGAGTGCCGACACTGGAAACGCGATAAGTACGGCCGAAAAGAAAATTGCAAATTTACGATTCATATTATTGAAAATTATTTTGTAAAGTAAGTAATGTCCTTATTGTACATCCTCGCAAACCGCTTTAGTTCCACGATGTCCACTCGCTGCTGTCCTGTCTCAATATTCGAAATGTGAGACTGCGGACGGCGAAGTTTCTTCGAAACTTCGGTTTGCGTCAAACCGGCCTCAAGTCGCGCCGCCTTTAGTCTCCCGACAAAGACGGCGTACTCCTTGGTGTGGATTGACTTCTTCATACTTACAGGCTCTATCGAAGAAGTCAATATCCAAAGTTTCGATATTTGGTGATAGATTAATTCGAGATTCGAGAGAGAAGCCGCCCCTGCCTCCTGCCGCCCATTCCTTTTTTGAATTCCCCCCGCGAGAAAAACCAGAATGGAAACGGAGCGGCAGGGGCAGAGGGCGGGACGCGCGGTACTCCGCGCGTGGGGCGGGGTTCAGTGTCTCCACCGGCTCGAATCGGACCACGTTGCACAAAGCCACCACGCGCGCGGAGCGCGCGACATCAGTTCCTGCTAAAATAGGTTCGAGCAAAGGCAAGTAGCTCACCGCAGATTGAAACTTCGAGTTCGGAAAGAGCCGCGCCGCGAAGCCGATATATAATGGTTTAATGGAAACCCCGGAACGAGGCCTTGAAGGGAAAACGAGGTTTTTTTCACGTCTTGCCGTAGAAATACGTGAAGCTCTAAAATTGCATAAAAAAGCTGGCTTATGGGAGCGTAAGGATGGCAAAAGAGATTGGGGTAACGTCTCTGAACACTGTTTAGTTGAAGTTGCGCGCACGGACGTGTTTGCAGACATGCTGAATCTTCCCGATGACCTCAAAGAAGATTTGAGAGTGGCCGCTGCACTCCATGACTTCTTCAAGAAAGGTGAGAAAGAAATAGTTACAAAGAAAGGGTTGTCTTGGGATGCCTTTGAGGCAGCTTCTGAAGAGTCGACGCGACAAATGAGGGAAGAGGGATTTAGCGAACGCATCGTGCACCTGGCAAACTCATCGGGACACACTTCTTTTTTGGAGACTGAAGACATCCTTCGCAAAGAATCTCTTTCACAAGAAGACGTAGCGTATTTAGTCCAACATTACGTAGACGATTATACGCTTGGCAGCGGGTGGACAGCTCCGGCCGAAATCACAGCGGATGGCAGACATATCAACGATCTTGATCGGCGGATAGACGCCACCGAGCCGAATCCGCGGTATGCACAACTAAATGAGGAGGGGAGAGCAAAGTTCGGCGGGGAAACGGTTTTCGAAGCGCAACGCCGGATAGGAAATGCGGTCGAAGCGCGACTCGCTCGACTTACCAATGAGAACAGCGGTCAATCGATACATCCAAAAGATCTACCGCAGCTGATAGATAAAGAAATTCGAAAGCGGATACAGAGCTCAAAAGTCTGAGAGCAGTGTTATAGAAGTCCATGCAATACTGGCTCCTCAAATCCGAACCTGAGACCTTCGGCATCGTCCATTTGGAAAAGGCAAAGAAGGAACCCTGGACTGGCGTGCGCAATTTTGTAGCGAGAAATTACATGAGAGATAAAATGCGCGTAGGAGACCTGTGTCTTTTCTGTCACACGGGGAAATTGAAAGGCATTGCAGGCATCGCGAAAGTAGCAAGCAGAGCGTATCCGGACCCCTCGCAATTCGATAAGAAAAGCGACTATTATGAGCCGCGCGCAAGCTACGATAAGCCATACTGGTGGCTCGTGGACATTGCGTTCGTCAAGAAATTCAAGAAGCCCGTTCTCGTAGGCGAACTCAAAAGCGATCCTGCGCTTTCCAATATGATCTTGTTCCGCGCGCCACGGCTCTCCATCCAGCCAGTCTCGGAAAAAGATTTTCAACACATTATGAAGCTTGCGGCGTGAAAAATCTCTGTGCGCGGTTATACCCCATGAGATAATAAGTTTCTTTGGGCTACGTATACGTGTTGGGGGGAACGATATCTAAAGTGTCGCCTCAGTAATAGTTTGTGACTATCTCACGGGGTATACTAGCGCTTTATGAACGTGCTGATGTGCGCGCCGGATTTTTTTGATATCGAGTATGAGATCAATCCGTGGATGCACGAAGATAATCCGGTCGTCCCGAGCAAGGCCAGAGAGCAGTGGGACGGCCTTCGCAGGATTTATTCGCAGTTGGGCTGGAATGTGCAGCTCCTTGAGCCCGTGCAGGGCCTCCCTGATCTCGTGTTCACGGCCAACGGCGGCCTTGTCTACGACAATAAAGTAGTGTTGCCCCATTTCCGGCATCCCGACCGCCAAGGTGAGACCGAAAAATTCAGAAAATGGTTTGAGAACGCAGGATATACAAATTTGTACTCGCCAAAATATGATTTTGAGGGTGAGGGAGATGCTCTCATTTGGAACGATGTCATCTTTGCGGGCTATCCGTGGCGCACCGATAAGCCGGCGCATAAAGAACTTGCCGATTTCTTAGACGCTACAGTTGTAAGTTTACAACTCATTGACCCGCGGTTTTATCATCTCGATACCGCGTTCACGATAGTCGATAAAGATACGGTTGCTCTGTATCCGAAAGCATTTAGCGAGGAAAGCATTGCGAGCGTCCACAACCTAGTTCCAAATGTCATTGAGGCGACCGATCAGGACGCGCTTGCATACGGGCTCAATGCAGTAAGCGATGGAAAACATATCGTTGTTCCAGAAGGGGCCACGCATGTAATGGACCGGTTCCGGGAGCTTGGGTTGGAAGTGTTTCCCTGCCCCATCAGTGAATTCCAAAAATCTGGTGGCGGTGTGAAGTGTCTGACGCTTGAATTGAGAAGCTGATCAAGCCCTTGCAAGTGCGAGGAGCGTGACTTCGGCACCCGCACGGCGCAGAGGTGTTGCCGCGTTGGCGAGCGTTGCGCCCGTCGTCGTCACATCATCGATGAGGTAGGCAGTCACTTTATTCACCACGACCCCCTCTTTCAGTGAGAACGCTCCTGCCACGTTTGATAAGCGCTCGGTGCGAAGAAGCTTTGTTTGTGGTTTTGTCTCGCGCGTGCGCACGAGGAGATGCGGCGCGAGTGTCGCACGAGTGCCGTCACGGAATTCTTTGGGAAGCGCTTTCAAGACCAGCTCTATCTGATTGAATCCGCGCTCTCTCGCACGGCTTTTGTGCAGCGGGACCGGAATGATCAGGATTTCTTGCTGAGAAAATGTGCGCGCAGATGCGATATCTTCTCGTAAATAGTCAGCAACGATGTCTGCCGCGAGCTTTGCTGCATGGCTGGAGCCATCATACTTAAGGCTGTGGACGAGGTCTTGTACGGCCTCGTCTCGATAGTCCATGAGGGTAGTGATGCGCACTCCCAAAAGATCATGCACCGTCGGAGAGAGGGGAATGTCTTCGGGCGAGCGCCCCTTCGTGCGGGCGGAGCGCTCACGCAAGGGTAAGATCGTATCGAGAATTACCTCAAGTACTGCAAGCAAACGCCGCATGATATGATTTTCCCATGGATCTTGCGAAGAAAAAGTGTGTTCCGTGCGAAGAAGGCACACCTCCGCTTAACGCGGAGGAAATCACAAAACACAAATCACAAATTCCAAACTGGAATGTTTCCGCGGATCAGAAACGAATATCACGTGAGTTTACTTTCGAGAATTTTCTCGAAGCAATGGCGTTCGCCAATAAGATCACCGCAGTAGCCGAAGAAGAAGGGCATCACCCCGACCTCCACATTTCATGGGGCAAAGTCGGCATTGAGCTCTCTACGCATGCGATCAAAGGCCTTTCTGAGAACGATTTTATTCTCGCCGCAAAGATAGATACACTTGTGTGAATGACGAAACGCAAAGTGTGTCACCTCCTGCTCCGGAACCGGATTCGACTAGCTCACCGCAAGCTGCGCCGGCTCCTCTTGAACCAAGCATTGAATCCACTCCGGAAGCAGCATCGGAGGTTCTCGCACTCGCCGAGCAATCTGCTTCGGTGCCTCCGGTAGACGCCCCTATAAACGAAGCCGCACAACTGCCCACGCCCCCTCCCGCAGTATCTGCAGAATCATCTATCGTAGCGCATCGTGCGGAGGCACTCGAGAAGCGAAAGGCAAACAGAAACGCTAAGCTCGAAAAGATCGTCGCCTATGCAAACTTGAAGCGACGTGTCACCAACAACGACGTACAGATGCTTCTCCGTGTTTCCGATGCGACTGCGACGCGCTATCTTTCTGAGTTGGTTCGCGCAGGCCGCTTGAAGCGCATAGGCGCACCCAAACGCCCGACATACGAACCCGCTTGAGTCCTTCGACGAACTCAGGACACAGTAAGCCACCGACTGGCTCATTTGGCGCCACTTGAGCCAGTTTGTGGCTCACAAGGGAGCGCTCATCAGGAGCGTTCTTCTCGTATCTGGCCGTCCGCCGCTACATGCGCGGATGACTTTCGAGTTCGAAGACTTTGACAGAATAAGTACATTTTGTACAATCTCTTGTATGAGAACCATTTCAACAACGGATGCGCGCAAGCGTCTCAGTGAAATAGTGGAGAAGGTCAAGGCAACAGGCCGACCTATTGCGATTGGTAGGCGCAATAAACCAGAGGTGATGATAGTGCGCATGTCCAATTACAATCCGGAGCTTTCAGACGTGACCAACCTCAATATGGCTGGAGGGGCTTTTGATTTTCTCTGGGATGAGCCGGATCTCTACTCCGATAAAGACCTCAAATGGCGATATGGAAAAAAGACCACTTAAGAAAGGCGATATAGCCCTCGTATCATTTCCTTTCACCGACCTTTCCGGAGAGAAGCGACGACCGGCGTTCGTTGTCGGGATGTCCGCAGACCATTGCATTGCACTCTTCGTCACTTCGAGAACGCACGGCGAGAGAAAATGGCACGTTCCCATTAGCGCATCAAAGAGAAGTGGCCTTACCCTTCCATCCATTATTCGCTGCGATAAGATCGCATCGTTCGACGTGCGGATCGTGCAGGGCGAACTCGGAAAAGCTCCTCGTCATGTAGTAAAGCAGGTTGATTCGAAACTTCGACGTCTGCTAAAGCTCTGAACACTGCAACGCGCGAAGTTGACAGACGCGCTACAGAATTGTATATTAGCGCAAGTTCTTTGAGAGATTTTGCTGCAGCGGAGAGCGCCTACCTTGGGCTTTTCCCGCTGTGGCAAATTCCGGCATCCGCCGGAAACCAGAGCACAACCAAGGAGATGACGCCATGGCTAAGCCCATGACCGCATCTGATGAAAATGGAATGACCGACGGCCAAATCGACGACATGGCCGATAAGTTTCGCGCCGCTCTGCGCAAGCATCGTGTGGATATTCCGAGCGATGTCGCGCAGCAGGTGGCGGGAATTCCAAACCTCGGCATGAAGCTGTTCGAGGTGATCCGTGAACTTGTCGAGGCTATGACCGGTCTCGTCGTCCGGCTCGTGGAAAATATCGATCGCACGCGCTCTCCGCAGCAGGTGATCGATGAGACCGAACGGAAGCAGTACGTCGATTCCGACGTTGTTGCCGCGATGCCTCGTGGCGACGGAGATACGGCCAAGCTCACGTTCTTCAAACCTGCAAAATCGGCATACAAGAACGGTGTGCTCAGTTGCACCGCGCTCCAGCGGGAATACGAGAAGCGCGGCCTTGAGCCGGATGCAGAAGCGTTGGCCGATTACAACAAGAAAAATCCAGAGGCCGCCGACAAGGAACCGAATGCGTGTCAGTGGATTGATGCGCAGGGCAACTTCTGCGGCGCCGCGTTCGGTCGCTGGGGTGGCGAGCGCCGCGTGGACGTCGACCGCGGCGGCGGCGGCTGGCGCGACCGCTGGTCCTTCGCTGGTGTCCCCAAGGAATCTTCGGCTTCGGCCGTTTGACCCTTGTCCGGCACTTAGACTTTGGGGCTCTGCCCTTTGTACCGAGTCCCCGACGCTATGCGCCGGGGGCTCACCTTTTTGATACACTACACACGGTAGTAGGCGAATCTGCTGCGGATCACGGTTCGCGGCGGCCGAATCCAATTTCCTCCTGTCGAGAGCAGTTCGGATCACGATTTGAACTGGAGTGGCAGCCGCGAAATTCAAAAACGAAGATACTTGGTGCGATGTGCTATGGCATTTGAGATGCCGGATTAGATACAGTCCGGAGAATGTTCGACGGACAGTGGAATAGATGGCGCATCGCACGACTGCTACGCCACGTTCAATCGCTGGAATGACGAGCGCAACGTGAACGTCAACCGCAACGACAACGACTGGAACGACAACTGGTCCTTCGCTGGTGTCCCGCAACTCTCTTCATTTCTCGCCCCGCACTTTTGCGGGGTCGAGTTTTATAAGTTGGCCCTGCCAGCCACCGAGCATCTTGCCGATCTCGTCTGTGGGTATAGAAAGCGCGGCATACTTCTTGTTGTCGAGTGACTTGCTTTCCCAGAGGACGAGCAGCAGAAGCTTTATCGTGTCAAACTTGCGTATCGCGATACGCAGATACGGCAACTTTTCCTGCCTCGGCAGGAATGCAGCAGCCGAAACCATTTCCATCACTTCGACGAACAAGATATCGATCTTTGCTCCGATAGTGTACTGGTGAATTTTCGGTAGTTTAGAATGGTACTCATGCCAGAGAAGGTAGACATTCTTGATCCGCTCCAAAAGAGGCAAAAGCCGTTGGAGGGGGGGGGCGTTCGAGGCGGATTCAGTTCAGCCATAGTTACGACGATATCATCTCCGTCGAGAACCTGCTCGCGGCATGGCGTGAGTTTGCGCGAGGGAAGCGCAAGAAGGAAGATGTGCAGGCATTCCAGTACCGTTTGATGGACAACGTCCTCGCGTTGCATCACGACCTTGCGGCAGGGACGTATCGTCATGGCGGATACAAAGCATTCAGAATATCGGACCCGAAGCCCCGTGATATACACAAGGCGACGGTGCGCGACCGTTTGCTCCATCATGCGCTATATCGCCAGCTGTACCCCTTTTTCGACCGCACGTTCATTGCCGATTCGTACTCATGCAGGAAAGGAAAGGGAACCCACCGAGCGATGAACCGCTTCCGCTCGTTCGCGGCCAAAGTCTCACGCAATCACATTCGCACCTGCTGGGTCTTGAAGTGCGACATCAAGAAGTTCTTCGCCTCCATCGACCACCAAACACTGTTCGACAGCCTTGCTACATACATTTCCGACAAGCGCATCGCCGCACTTGTCGTGGAAGTCGTCCGCAGCTTCCAAACCCACGAGGCGACGCCTCGTGGGTTGCCGCTCGGCAACCTGACGTCGCAACTTCTCGTGAATGTCTATATGAACGAGTTTGACCAATATATGGAGCACGAACTCAAGGCGAGACTATATATCCGCTACGCCGACGATTTCGTAATTTTGTCTGCGGCAAGGCCTTGCCTTGCCGCACTGCTACCGCGCATCGCGGATTTCTTAAGATTGAGGTTGAAGCTCAATCTGCATCCGGACAAAGTACGCATCGCGACATTCGCATCCGGCGTCGATTTCTTAGGCTGGGTGCATTTTCCCGATCATCGTGTCTTGCGAACATCGACGAAGCGTAGGATGTTCAAACGAATGTGCGGGCCGAGCGAGGCGACAAAACAGTCATATCTCGGACTTTTAAAACATGGGAACGCCCGCAAACTTGCAGCACACATCGGAGTTTCCACTCGTAACACATGATATAATTTTGCGATGGCGTTCTCGCTGAGCGGGGTATTGAAGAGTTTGGGGTTGGGGCAAAGCCAAGAGGGCTCCATTTTAGGCATCGACATCGGTGCCTCCAGCGCGAAGATCGTGCAACTGCGCTCTTCGAAAGGCGCAGCGATACTTGAGACGTACGGGGAAATAGCCCTTGGCCCGTATGGTCAGCAAGCGATCGGGAAAGCCGTTAAGCTCGCTCCCGAAAAGATCGCCGAAGCACTCGTTGATGTCATGCGCGAGGCCAATGTGACCGGGCGCTCAGGCGGGCTCTCGATACCGTTTTCTTCGAGCCTCGTATCCGTGCTCGATGTGCCGAGGGCCGAGCCGGACCAGCTGAAGCGAATGATACCGATTGAGGCACGCAAGTACATTCCGATACCAGTGAGTGAAGTGACGCTCGACTGGTTTGTCATTCCGCGCGAAGAAGGCGAGCAAAGCGCTTTCGATCGGGTCCAGAAAGAGACACCCCTACAGGCCAAGGGACAGGAAGTTCTCCTCGTTGCAATACACAACGAAACGCTCAAGAATTACCAGACGATCGCGACCAATGCCGGGCTAAAGATCAATTTTTATGAGATCGAGATATTCAGCGCAGTGCGTTCATCCGTTGGCCATGGAATAGCCCCCATTCTCGTTGTTGACCTAGGAGCCGCCACGACGAAGATTTATATCGTCGAGCGTGGGATAGTTCGCTCGTCGCATCTCTTGAGCGCTGGCGGCCAGCACATGACGGAGAACCTCGCTCGCTCGCTCGGATGGGAATTTGAGAAGGCCGAGCGCGTCAAGCGCGAGCGCGGGCTCGCCAACACGAATGCCTATAGCCCCGACGAGAATGACAAGATAAAGTCTGCGCTCCTATCCACACTCTCGCGTATATTTTCCGAAGTCAATCGGGTACTATTGAGTTACGGGCAGCGATACAACAAAAATGTATCGCGCGTGGTCCTCGCTGGCGGCGGGGCTTCGCTTCCGGGGTTAAAGGAAGTGGCGCATGAGAGTTTGTCTGCAGAAGTAGAGATCGCAAATCCCTTTTCACATGCTGAAGCGCCTGCGTTCCTGGAGGAAGTACTGCGCGAGATCGGCCCGGGGTTTGCGGTTGCAGTAGGCATCGCATTGCGCAAGCTCAAAGGCAGTTAACATATGGTGGAAACCGGCATACCAACGTCATTCATACCGCATGAAACGGCGGCTCCTACGTCAGCGCGCCGACGGGACGGCGGCGGGCTCAACGAGCTCCTGCTTTTGTGCGCGATCGTGTTGTTTGTCGCGTCAGCCGCGCTCGCGGTCGGAGTGTTCCTCTATGGGCAATTCCTCGCGGCGGAGAGCGCTTCTAAATTAGAGCAACTGGAACGTGCGAAAGCAGCGTTTCAGCCTGCGCTTATTCAGCAGCTGACGCGGCTTGATGATCGCATGCATGCTGCTGATCGCGTATTGGGAGCCCACATCGCGCCCTCGCAGTTTTTCCGCGCGCTCGAGCAAGCGACACTGCAGACGGTCTCATTCCAAACACTCGATTTTCAAGTGCCTGATAGCCAGCATCTTTCTATCAAGATGGCAGGCACGGCGCAGAGCGTCAACTCGATCGCGCTCCAAGCGGACCTCTTTAGCAAGAATGGAGTCATCACAAGCCCAATATTCTCCAATATCGCGCGGCAAGCCGACGGAGTGCATTTCAACCTTGCGGCGGTCGTGAATCCCGCAGCGATCAATTACTCAGCGCTTGTAAACGGAGCTCTGAGCGCAGGTGATACCGAGAGTGAGGTGCCTGCACAAGGCGCTCCTTCCACTGGGGCGCAATTTGGAGAGCGCCAGAATGAGACAAGCGCGTCGAGCACCGGTCAAACACCACCCCCCGCGCAAACACCACCGACGCAGACTCCGCCCGTTCAGGCCCCTGCTTCCCAAGATTAATATGCCCAGCAGTGAAATGTGCCTTCGGCTTAAATCAACTATGAAAACAAATAACCAACAACTCCAAAAGTGCTCTAGTCGGGAGCACGTGTACCAAGCCGCGGCAGGACGACATGTCGCCTGCCGTAAAGGCACATTCTACTGACTGGGTATGCGTCTCATTATTGCAATCATCGGAGTCGCGCTTGCTGGAGGAATATTCTTTTGGTACACAAAGCCCGCATACGATGGTATTCAAGTAGCACGCGCACAGATCGTGCAGTACGATGAAGCGCTCAACAAAGCCGCCGAGCTGCAGAAGCTCAAACAGTCGCTTCTCTCACGATTTAATACGTTCAACCCGACCGACCTTGAGCGTTTGGAGAAATTGCTGCCCAATCACGTAGACAATGTGCGCCTCATCCTCGATCTTGATGCGCTTGCTGGAGTGCACGGACTGGCACTTCAGAACGTTGACGTATCAAGCTCAGAAAAACAAGGTACAAAAAGCCCAGTGTCCATCGGTTCAGTCGGGACATCGAATCAGAAATACGATTCACTCACCCTTACGTTTGGCACGAGTGCTTCGTATAGCAAATTTGTCGAGTTTATGACTGCTCTTGAGTCGAGCCTGCGTATCGTTGATCTCGTATCGCTTTCAATAGCGGCAACAGATACCTCCCAAATCGGGACAAAAAGTCAGGCGTCAGAGCCGCTCTATACATACAACATTACACTCAGGACCTATTGGCTCAAATGATATGCCCAGCAGTGAAATGTGCCTTCGGCTCAAACAACCTATGAAAACAAATAACCAACAACTCCAAAAGTGCTCTAGTCGGGAGCACGTGTACCAAGCCGCGGCAGGACGACATGTCGCCTGCCGTAAAGGCACATTCTACTGACTGGGTATGCAAACATTCTTTCGGCACAAATGGATAGTGGTCATCATCGCGATACTCGTCGCTGGAGTGGCATGGTATGCAATGTCACCAGCTGATGAGACTCCCAACGTGGCGCCAACCGTAACGGCGGGTGCCGGCGCTCCGGTTGAGCAGGGAATTGTAGCGACCCTGCTCACGCTACGAGCTGTCAAGCTCGACGGCACGATCTTTAGTGACCAAGCTTTTCTGAGTCTGAGAGATTTCTCGACTGAAATCGTGCCGGAGCCAGTGGGCCGGCCGAATCCGTTTGCACCGCTCTCTTCCCAAGCGAGAGCATCTGAGAACAGCACCAAAGGCGCTCAAATCTTTACCCAGCCTCGCCGCTAGCATATGCCGGCTGCGGGAGGAGTAGCAACGACACAGTCTGCGACCCAGAGTGATGCCCCCGTGCGCACACTCGGGGACACCAAGGTCGCCTATGAGATCTTGCGCTATATTCCCGAAGAGTCAGCAACGCACTATGGGTTGGTACCGCTTGGCGTTGCAGAAGGCGTCCTCGAGGTCGGCATGCTCGATCCGGAGGACATTCGGGGGATCGATGCGCTGAATTTCATCGCGCGCAGCACGGGGATGCCATTCAAGATCTTTCGAGTGAGCAAAGAGGATTTTGATCGTGTGCTCGGCATGTATCGAGGGCTTGGCGGAGAGGTCGAGCGCGCAGTGAGTGATCTCGAGACCGAGCGTAAACAAGATAAGGGCAAGACGAAAGAGCAGGAAAGCGCATCACTCGATCTTGAAGATCCGTCTCTCGGAAAGGGCGGGCTGGGAAAGATCCAAGAAGATGCGCCTACTATCAAGATCGTTTCTACCATTCTGCGCTACGCGGTGGATGGACGAGCGTCGGATGTCCACATCGAGCCGCAGCCCACTGGAGTGCGCGTGCGGTACCGCGTGGATGGCGATCTACACACGAGCGTCATCTTGCCACTGAACACGCACCGCGCGCTTGTCGCGCGCGTGAAGGTGCTTGCATCGATCCGCCTGGACGAAATGCGCAAGCCCCAGGACGGGCGCTTCTCTGCTTCGATAGACAACCGGCAGATCGATTTCCGCGTTTCAACCTTCCCCTCATACAACGGCGAGAAAGTCGTCATCCGTATCCTCGATCGCGAACAGGGATTCATCCCCCTTGATCAGATTGGGTTGACGGAGCGCAATCTCAAGCTCGTACGCAAAGCCGTTACAGCACCTCACGGCCTTGTTCTCATCTCTGGCCCCACCGGCTCCGGTAAGTCCACAACGCTATACTCCATGCTTACCGAAGTAGACCGTGAACACAAAAACGTGCTCTCACTCGAAGATCCGATCGAGTACTACGTGGATGGCGTTATTCAATCGCAGGTACACCCCGAGATCGGGTACACCTTTGCAAATGGGTTGCGCACGACACTGCGCCAGGACCCGGATGTCATCATGGTCGGCGAGATCCGCGATGGCGAAACTGCCAAGCTCGCGATCCAAGCAGCCTTGACCGGCCACCTGGTTCTCTCGACCATTCACACCAACGATGCGGTCGGCACCATTCCGCGCCTTATTGATATGGGGGTCGAGCCATACTTGATCCCGCCGGTTTTGATCCTCTCGATCGCGCAGCGCCTTACCCGAACCTTTTGTCCTGAGGCACAACAAGAGGTTGCCCTCGGCGCCTCAGAGCGCAAGGCAATCGAAACACAGCTCGAATCCCTCCCCGAAAAATATCGCTTCAAGATACCGCCTAACGTGTATGAGCCAAAACGCACCCCCACCTGCCCCACCGGCTTGCGGGGGCGCATGGCGGTGTTCGAGGTTCTTGAGATGTCCACCGATATTGAGAAGATCGTTTTGGATAATCCAGTGGATTCGCGCATTTGGGCTGCGGCGCGCACACAGGGAATGATGACCATGCAAGAGGATGCTATGATTAAAGCGTTCGATAAGCGCATCCCATTCTCAGAAGTCAGCACTCTTTCGACTCTTTTGCTCGCGGGCGATGAAGAAAAAGAGCCGAGGCTAGAGCCACCTCCCGTCTCACCAGTAGAAACCAAAGAGATATGACCACAGAAACAACACAGCCGCAGCCTGCCCCTAACGGGGCGAAAAAAGGCACCATATTGCTCACGGACGACGACAAATTCCTGTTAGACATGTACGGCATGAAATTCACCCAAAACGGCTACACAGTCGAAGCGTGCCTGTCGGCGAATGAGGCCCTCGGGATATTGCGAAGCGGTTTTCAACCCGATGTCATCTTGTTTGACCTCACGATGCCGGAGCTTGACGGTTTTTCATTTCTAAAGGCGATCGCCGACGAGCATTTGGCGCCGAAGGCTCTGAAGATCGCACTCACGAACCAGAGCAACGAATCTGAAAAAGCGAAAGCAACCGAACTCGGCGCTACGCGCTACATAGTTAAGGCAAGCATGATCCCATCGGAAGTTGTCAACACAGTGAACGAAGAGCTCGCAAAACATAAAACCGCGTAAGGCCGACTTGCTTTTTCTAGAGATTATAGTATAGTTTCAACCCTTGTTCTTTGAGAAAGGGTAATTTTGCCATGGCGGAAAGTGTCCAATATTCGAGGGCTTTTCCCGCTGTGGCAAGTCCGAAGTCCTTCGTGAGGCGCGCACAGCGCAGCTACCCCGCGAGGAGTAGCAGCTCGGTAGGGAGAATCCTATGAGCAAACCGACACTGCCGCAGGCCATCAGCCTGCTTTCACGCGTTCAGGATAAAGACCTGTCCTTGGCGCGACTCGAGGCGCATTTCGATACCGGCCTCATCTCCGATCTTCTCGATGTCGATCCCCGAAAGGTGAATCGCGCCGAGTTTCGGAAGGTGATCGGACATCCGGATGCGCATCCAGCTCTCGTCGAAGAGCCGAAGCTCGAGCCGACCATCATCGAACTCGGCGAGTTCACCGTCAACTATGACGAGACGATCGCAAAGAAGCTCAAGGGCATCAAAGACCCGAAAGCGATCGGTTGGCGCACTGACTGGGCGACGGACGAGAAGTTCCCCGACGCTCGCAAGGGCACGAAGCTCTACAAGGCTTCGGCCGTCCATTTCGGCAGGTTGATGCCGGACGAAGACGTCGAACAGTGGTGCAAGGACAACAAGAAAATCCGCGCCACTCCGAAAGAGGGCATCGACATCGCCAATGTATCGCCGCGTCCGAAATTGGACAACGTGATGCCGCTCGCATTGGCCGGGCAATTCTTCGTGGACGCGCGCCGCAACCGCGACGCGCTGTGCTTCTACCGCGACGTTGCGAAGCGCTACCTCGGCAACGTCTGGTTGAATCCGGGCGAGCAGTGGACTGACTACTGGTGGTTTCTCGTCCTCGAGGAGCTTCCCTCGGCCGCTTGAACACCTTGCTCCTGCGCTTCGATCCTTTGAATCCTTTCGGCGCCGACTCGTTCGGCGCCGATTTTTCTGTGCTAGATTTGGTGCGGGGAGTAGGCCTATGCGTTTCTACGCGCCAGCGGCAGCAGCTTCTGGCAGCCGAATCCTGAAACACGATTTGCCAGAGTCGCGGCGGCTGTTCGCTTACGCGAGCGTGCGGGTCGTGATTTTCTTAACACAAAAGCTCCTTGGTGCGGAATGCTGGAGGATTTTTGATCCCGGATTCTATACAGGCCGGAGAGTATTCGATGGCTGGTGGCATTGATGGCATTTCGCACAGTTCTTCGTGGACGCGAACCGCAACCGCAACGCGCTGTACTTCAACCGCAACGATGCGAAGCGCAACCTCAACAACGTCTGGTTGAATCCGGACGAGCAGTGGAATGACAACTGGTGGTTTCTCGTCCTCGCAACGAGCGAAGTGTTCACCGTGCGGGCGGCTGGGTGCGGCTCTCTACATTGCGCGCCCATCCGCCGAGCATGCGACCGATCTCATCGAGCGGCTCTGAGAGCGCTACGTATTTCTTTTCTCCTATGTCGTTCACTTCCCATGCCACGCGCAAGAAGAATTTGAGCAGATCGGTCTTACTTATTGCTTTTTGGACAAAGGGAAGTTTCTTATCTTTTGACAAATATCCTGCGGTGAATATGAGTTCAAACATTTCCACAAATGCCCCGTCAATCTTTCTGCCCAATGTATGTCGCGATTTTTTTGGAAAATGATTATGGATCTCCCGCCAGAGTGCGTATGTCCTGACCAAACGTTCCGTCACCGCCAAATTCCGCTGGGGGGGGGTGCACTCAACGAGTTAAGTTCGCTCATAGCTACGACGATATCATTTCCATCGAGAATCTGCTCGCGGCGTGGAAGGAATTCGTGCGCGGCAAGCGCAAGAAGCCGGACGTACAGGAACTTCAGTCTCGTCTGATGGACAACATTCTCGCGCTCCATCGCGAGCTTGCTGCGGGGACATATCGCCACGGCGGCTATCATGCTTTTAAGATATCCGATCCGAAGCCTCGCGACATCCACAAGGCGAGCGTACGCGACAGGCTGCTACATCACGTGCTCTATCGCAAGCTCTACCCCTTTTTCGACCGCACGTTCATTTCCGACTCGTACTCATGCCGAGCCAGAAAAGGAACTCATCGTGCAATGAATCGCTTCCGCTCGTTCGCCTACAAAGTCTCCAAAAACCACACGCGCACCTGTTGGGTGTTGAAATGCGACATCCGCAAGTTCTTCGCCTCGATCGATCATCAAATACTATTCGATATCTTAGCCACATACATTCCAGACGAACGGATCGCCGCACTCATCGTGGAAGTCGTCGGCAGTTTCCGCTCATATTCACCTATAACTCCAGCATACGCGGCCGCGAAAGCTAGCGTTATACGTGGTTTGCCACTCGGGAATCTCACCTCGCAACTTCTCGTGAATGTATACATGAACGAGTTCGATCAATTCGTGAAGCACGCGCTTAAGGCAGCGTACTACATCCGCTATGCCGACGATTTCGTAATTTTGTCTGCGGCAAGGCCTTGCCTTGCCGCACTGCTGCCGCGCATCGATGATTTCTTGAAAGTGAGGTTACATCTCGATCTCCATCCCGATAAAGTATCTATACAAACGTGCACATCAGGCGTCGATTTTCTCGGCTGGGTGCATTTTTCGGACCACCTTGTGCTGCGGACAACGACGAAGCGTAGAATGTTGAGGCGCGTCGAGTTTGTCGAAAAGGATGACCCGAAGGTGCAGTCGTATATCGGAATACTTTCGCATGGGAATGCATGGTGGCTCAAGCAACAGATAAATGTGGATAGACAGCCAGACCCTTGAAAAACACGCTACAATAGGTGTGTGAATGACTATCCTGCGCTTCTCAAGAAATATATCAACGTCCTCGTCCATGAGGGCGGATCGGATCTGCACTTTTCGACGGGCGGGCATCCCACCATTCGCGTCTCCGGGTCTCTCTCTCCGATGCTCAAGGAAGCAGTCCTTACTCCCGAAGATACGCGTGGATTCTTGAAAGCCCTAGTCACACCGGAGCAAGAGAAACGCTTCCTTGAGACGCAGGAGATCGATTTTGCGTACGAAAGCCCCGACAATTTCCGCTTTCGCGGCAACGCATTCTTTCAGCGCGGCGCGGTCGGGATCGCTCTGCGGCTTGTTGCCAAGAAGATCTTGACGGTCCAGGAGCTCAATCTCCCGGACGTTCTCACGTCGTTTGCGCGCAAAGCCCAAGGCTTCTTTTTAGTTGTCGGTCCGGTGGGGCAGGGGAAGACCACAACCCTGGCCTCGCTCATCGAGCTTATCAATACGGAGCGGATGGAGCACATCATTACCATCGAAGACCCGATCGAGTATATTTTTGAGCCGAAGCAATCGCTCATCGATCAGCGAGAAGTGGGCATAGATACTAAAGATTTTGCGACCGCGCTCGTCTCTGCATTTCGTGAGGACGTCGATGTCCTCCTTGTGGGAGAAATGCGGGGACCGGAAACCATGGCGGCGGCCGTCACTGCCGCAGAAACGGGCCACCTCGTTTTCTCGACGCTCCACACCAACAACGCCGCACAAACCATCGACCGCATCATAGATACTTTTCCAGCAGGCCAGCAGGACCAAATACGGCTGCAGCTTGCCGCGTCGCTCGCGGGCATTTTCTCTCAACGACTCATTCCGCGCATCTCGGGAGGACGCATTCCATGCTACGAGCTTCTCATCAACAACAAAGCGGTCGCAAATCTCATTCGAGAGAAGCGTACGCATGAGATCAATACCGTTATCGAGACTGGCTCAACCGAGGGCATGATCGATATGAATCGAGCGCTTGCCGAGCTCGTCGCCCGCGGCGAGATCACGCCTGAAAGCGCGTATGAGTACTCGCTCAACCCCAACGTCCTGCAAAAACTTCTCTAGTATATGGCGATCTTCAAGTACACCGCCCTTGATGCAGAAGGCAACGAGCGGCAGGGCACCATAGATGCGGTCAACATGGACATCGCGATCGCGGCCCTCCAAAGGAGGGGGCTCGTTATCTCCGGCATAGATCCGGCTGAGAGCAAAGGCGTCTTATCGAAGCGCTTTTCGCTCTTCGACCGCATATCCAATGCTGATATCGTCATGGTAAGCCGCCAGATCACAACGCTTTTTGAGGCACAGGTTTCCGCCTTGCGAGCCTTTCGCTTGCTTGCGGCGGAGGCGCGTACGCCAGCGCTTGCGGAGACCCTGACTTCCGTAGGCAACGATCTACAGAGTGGAAGCTCGATCTCCGGAGCTCTCGCTCGGCACCCGGACGTGTTTTCACAGTTCTATGTCAACATGGTGCGCTCGGGCGAAGAATCAGGAAAGCTCGATGAGACATTTACGTTCCTCGCAGATTATCTTGACCGCAACTACGAACTTACTCAGAAAGCGCGCAATGCTCTGGTGTATCCAGCGTTCATCATGCTCACTTTCATCGTCGTCATGGTCCTTATGATGACGCTTGTCATTCCTCATCTTGCCGAAATGTTAGACGAAGTCGGCCAGGGTGTGCCGCTGTATACCAAGATCGTGATCGGCGTATCAAGTTTTATCTCTCGCTATATTCTTCTCATAATGATACTGCTTGTGATAGGGGCGGTGTTTCTCTTCCGCTTTTCGCGTACCACGCGCGGGAGGGAAGTGCTCTCGCGCGCGCGGCTTGAAGCGCCGGCAATAGGCAATATTTATCGCAAGATCTTCCTATCTCGCATAGCAGACAACCTCGCGACCATGCTGAAGAGCGGTATTCAAGTATTGCGCGGCCTTGAAATCACTGGGTCGGTGGTAGGCGACTCCGTCTACGAGAAGGTGCTTGCAGAGTCAGCGATCGACGTGAAGGGGGGAATGCCCCTTTCAGAAGCATTCCGCAAGCATCCGGAAATGCCGGGGATCATCGTCGCCATGGTGAAGATCGGCGAGGAGACAGGAAATATGGGAAAGATCCTGGAAACGATGGCGAGGTTCTATCGCCGCGAGGTCAACAACGCGGTTGATACCCTAGTCGGCCTTATCGAACCTTTGATGATCGTTATCTTAGCCGTCGGCGTGGCTATTCTCCTTGCTTCGGTACTCCTTCCTATCTACAACATCGCATCAAGCTTTTAGGGCAGCTAGTAGAACATAGTCAGTAGTTAGTAGTCAGGAGGCTCACACTGCGAACTCTTATTGGACTATTTACTACTTTCTACTAACTACTAACTATCTCCGGATATCGGTGAGTATCCCCGCACGGCAATGCGCTTCCGCGTTCCGGTACGTAGTGCGTGCTGAATCGGGTATACTCTAACTCAATGT
>MFKV01000022.1 GCA_001781105.1 Candidatus Kaiserbacteria bacterium RIFCSPHIGHO2_01_FULL_54_36
GCCCGCCGGATGGCGGGTAGTAATTCAACATCTATACGAAGGCACTGTTCGCAACCCGTGGCATCCGCTTTTGTATTTAAACGGCTCGTTTGGTGTATTCGAGCCGTTTCGTTCTCACTGCATTTGCATTGCGAGTTCCGACGCTTCTCACCTTCAAGTGAGAAGCCTGCACCCCGCCCCGCCGCCCATTCAATAATTTCAGAAACCCCCCGCGAGAAAAATGCGTATGGGAATCAGCGGCGGAGGCGGGGTGCGGCCCGCGCGGTACTCCGCGCGGGGGCGAGGGAGCCACCACGGAATCGGGGCGCACGATCAGGGTTGGAGCAACAGCGCACGCGGAGCGTGCGCAGTCAGTCAGTGTTGGTGCTAAAATGAGTTCGAGCAGCGTCGTAGATACTCACTTCATGTTGTCCACTAGAAGCGCGAGTCCGGGCACAAGTGTAGCGTACAATGGATGCATGGATAAGCTGCTCCTACTGACTCATCCGACGACCGGAGCGATCGCTATTCTTGCGACACTCTGGACATTCGTCGAAGCACTCAACGCGAGCGGGCGCAATCACGCGCGCATGTGGTGGGCGAGCCTCATCGGCGCCACTATGATGGCAGCAACGGCGATTGGCGGCGGCTACTGGTACGTCGTCTATTACGCTGTCGACAAAGCGGCGATCCTTGAAGGCCCGTGGCCGATAGCGCACACCCTCGTCATGGAAGCCAAGGAGCACATCTTCTTCGTGACGCTCGTCCTCTCACTCCTTCTACCGATCATTATTCGCAAGGAAGACCTCTCCATGAATCGGGGCGCCAGATGGCTCGCTCTCACCGTGGCGGCACTCGTTGTACTCTCCGCATTTGCGATCGAAGGCGCTGGCGCATTCATTGCGATGGCGGCCCGCATTAGCTCATAATATGAACCTCAACAAAACAACAGCTGGGTACGTAATCGCCGCCATAATCGCAATCGCCGCAAACACTGCTCTCGTCTTCGCCAAAGAACTCTACGAACCGCTCAAGGCAGGGATGAAAGCCTCTCTGGGGCACCACTGGATTACTCACGCGGCGATCATCGTCGCACTGTTTTTGGTCCTGGGTTTTATCCTCTCCAAGTGGCCACTGGGGCGCATCAACGGGACCTTCCTTGCCATCGTGCTTTTTCTTGTGACCGCAGCCGCAAGCGTGGGTATCATCGGCTTTTTCCTATTTGAGTGATCACTATCGATCCGAAACCCCTTCCGGAATTACCAGCGTCGCCGGATCTTTACCGTCCCAACTGATCTCTTCGTGCACGACCATGTTGGTGATCTTGGGCTGCCATTCGTGTTCAGCTGCCTGGACAGCCTCCTGTATGTCTTCGGTCGACATGCCAGTACGAAGGGGTATGCGGTGCTCGAAAAATGCCGGGCCGCGGTCGAGCTCGTCGGTCACGAAATGCATGGTAAAACCTGATTCGGATATTTCTCCCGCCTCGAATGCCGCTTTCACTGCCTCGTGGATATGCGCGCCATACATACCGTGCCCACCGAACCGGCCACCTAATTGCGAGAGAAGCGCCGGATGAATGTTGAACGTCCTCTGCGGATCAAGGCCGTGAACTATTTTGAACCAGCCCGAAAGCGCCACCCATTCTGCTCCGGCATCGGCAACAATTTTCTTGTAATCAGCGTCAGATGCGAAAAAGACGAACGGCACCCCAAGCTTATCTGCGCGATCGCGTACGGCACCGTGCTCATGGTTGGAAACAACGGCAACGATATCGGCATCTAAAACCCCTGACTTTTGGGCTTCGGCGAGATTTTCAAATCCCGTCCCGCCGCTATCGGTCGTACCGGAAGCGAAAATAATAAGTTTCGGTTTCGACATACTCATAGACTAACACGCGCGAAGAATGCCCGATGATATAGGCCTTATTCGGGCGAATAAGACCTATATAGCGATGCGGGAACGGCGCGTATATAATACAAATATGAAATTTGACACCCCGCTTAAGCCCTCTGCCGTCAAAATTCTCCTACTCGGTAGCGGCGAGCTGGGCAAGGAGGTGGCGATAGAGGCGATGCGGCTGGGGTGTGAGGTTATCGCTTGTGACCGCTATGAAGGCGCTCCTGCGCAGCAAGTGGCACATCGCGCCTACACCTTCCCCATGCTCGACGGCAAGAATATTCGCAAGGTCGTCGAAAAAGAAAAGCCGGACTTCATCGTCCCAGAGATTGAAGCTATTGCGACTCCAACACTCGTCGAGCTCGAAAAGGAGGGCTGGCGCGTTATCCCGACCGCGCGAGCGACTCGGCTCACCATGGACAGGCAAGGCATTCGCCAACTCGCTGCAGAACAGCTGAAGCTCCCGACTTCGCCGTATCGTTTCGCAGGTTCACTTGAGGAACTCGAAGCTGGCGCACAAGCGGTCGGATTCCCCTGCTTCATCAAGCCCACGATGTCATCCTCTGGCCACGGGCAGACGATGGTGAAAACTCCGGCGGGGCTCAAGAAAGCCTGGAAATTTGCTATCGCTGCGGCGCGCGGAAAGACGGGTAAGGTGATCGTGGAAGGAAAAATCAATTTTGATTATGAGATCACCTTGCTTACCGTACGACATGCTGCGGGCATAAGTTTCTGCGCGCCGGTCGGGCACATCCAAATAGATGGCGATTATCGCGAAAGCTGGCAGCCGCACCCGATGAGTAAGGCGGCACTCAAGAAAGCGCACGACATTGCGAGGAAAGTGGTGAATGAGCTGTGTGGAAAGAAGGGCCGCGGGATTTTCGGCGTAGAGCTGTTCGTCAAAGGCGACAAAGTGTGGTTCTCGGAGGTCTCTCCCCGCCCACACGACACGGGCATGGTGACGATGGTCAGCCAAACCATGAGTGAGATGGAGCTACACGTGCGCGCGATTTTGGACTTGCCAATACCAGAGATTATTTGCCGTCCTGGTGCCTCATACGCGATACTCGCGCACGGAAACATCAAAAATCCTGTCTACGAGGGCATCGCCGACGCACTTAAGATTCCCGGCACGCACATCCGCATCTTCGGCAAACCGGAAGTTAAAGGCCACCGCCGCATGGGTGTGGCACTCGCCATCGGAAAAACCGTTGCCGAAGCCCGCAAAAAAGCGATGGCTGCAGCCAAAAAAGTTCGCGTTGTGAGTGTTTAGCGATTACGAAAAGCTTTGTACGCAATAAGAGCACACGCCACAGCAGCTAAACCAGTGCCTGGCAACCACCAGAAATTACCGGTCAAGATCCCATATAAAGCCGAATTTGCGTTTAGGAGTGCAAAACCAAAAAAGGTGGGCCAATAAATATCTTTAGTCTCGTTTGTTCGGATTATCTTTATGTACTGGAGTGTGAAAAGGACACCAGAGATTAACCAGCCTGCGGCGAAGATAATTCCTGATATTTCTTGAAGGGGGAGCATTGTACTATTCTACCGCCTCGACGGAGGCGCCGAGTTTTGCGAGGCGCTCGGCGAGGTTGGCATAGCCGCGATTTATCGGGTAGACGTTGCGGAGCATTGATTCCCCTTCTGCAGCGAGCATGCCGATAAGGAGCATGGTGGCGGGCCTGAGAGCGGGGGGCGCCTCGATATCGCCACTGTGGAGCGCTGTAGGGCCCTTGATGAGCACTCTGTGGGGATCCAGGAGCTGTGCGTCTGCCCCAAGCTTGTTGATCTCCAAGAACCAGTGCGCGCGGCCGTCGTACATCCAGTCATGCAAGAGCGTCTCCCCTTTGGCCTGCGTGGCGATGGGCACAAAGAACGGCAGGTTGTCGGCATTGATGCCTGGGAATGGCCGCTCCGAGATCTTGTCGGGGGGTGCGATGAGTTTTGAGGGATATATCGTCACATCGCGCAGGACGGTGTGCCCGTTGTCGGAGGCGTACTTTTCTCCGTACTCATACCTGAGGCCCATGTGTTCGAGCGTGAGGAGCTCGAGCTCGAGCATGTCGAAGGGGCAGCGCTCCACTTTAAGCTCCGAGCCGGTCGTCGCGGCGAGCGAGAAGAAGAACATCGACTCGATCGGGTCTTCGCTCGGGTGGCCATGGATCTCGCTGTCGATCTCAGAAATGCCGTGGACGACGAGCGTCGAGGTGCCGATGCCTTCAATTTTGACCCCGCAGTGGCGCAAGAAGATGCAGAGGTCTTGCACCATGTAATCCGCGCTCGCGAATTTGATCGTCGTGATGCCCGGGATCTTGGCCGCGGCAATAATGGTATTCTCCGTCCCCGTATTGCTCGCCTCGAACATCACGATCTCCGCAGGCTGCATGTCGCCGACCTCTACGTGGTACGTGTGCGTCTCCTCGTTGCCCGTCACTTCGATGCCGAGCCGCTTGAGAGCGTCGATATGGGCGCCAAGGGAGCGCTTGCCAAGGTCGCAGCCTTTTGGAGCTGGCAGGTCGAAGGATTTGAGGCGGTGCGCCAAGGGAGCAATAAATAGTGCGATTGAGCGTGTCCGCTCCGCGGACACGCGATTGATGCCTGCAAGATCAAATTGTACGGGCGGTTTGATGCGCATGTCGCCATCGTCGGCCCATTCGATCTTTACACCGATACTCTCCATTACCTCGATGAGCCGCTTCACCTCTTCGATGCGGGGCATCTTCTTCAGGATCGTCTCGCCGCGATTCAAGAGCGATGCTGCCAAGAGTGCCACCGCGGCGTTCTTCGAGATGTTGGTTTGCACCACCCCCGAGAGCTGCTTGCCGCCAATGACTTTGTAATTCATCCAGATATTATGCCCTACTTCGCCCTAGCGGGCTACGAAGAATAGCCCTGTGGTCACGCATACTTTCCTGTTGAAAAGTTGCGCGACCCCGCCTCGCAGCCAAGCTGCTCCGGCCCGCACAAAGCAGAAAATCTGCCGCAGGGCAGATCTTTCTGTCTTTTGTGCGCGCGGAAGGGATCGAACCTTCGGCCTTCCCCTTATCAGAGGGATGCTCTACCACTGAGCTACGCGCGCGTTTTGCAAACAGGCTGATGGTAGCAAAAAGAGGCTGATGATGCCACTTTCTTTTTTGTGTTTCGCTCTCACCGACCTGTAAGACTTATACACAGTTTCCGTCACAACTATATACATTTTGCAAGAAATGTGTAAAATGCGATTAACTGTTCTTTTATAAAAAGGGTGTCGATGCCCTTCAAAACTTGTCAGAAATTAATCTTGTTACATCAGAGATGGAAACACGAACACCGACCGACGCGTCGCTCCGAGAGGAGTACCGGCTCGTCGATGCTTGGGGTTTACATTCGGGGATAGATATCCACGGATGCAATCCGGAGGCCATACGGTCGAAGGATATGATTAAGCAGTTCGTAATCGAGTTGTGCGACCTTATCGAGATGAAGCGATTCGGCGAATGCGTCGTCGTAAACTTCGGTGAGGATGAGCGGGTAGCGGGCTATTCGATGACTCAGCTCATCGAAACGTCGCTCATCTCTGCCCACTTCGCCAACCAGACCAACGCGGTATACTTGGACGTTTTCTCGTGCAAGTACTACAACCCGACGGTCGTTGCCGAATTCGCGAAGAAATTCTTCGGCGGCAAAGAATACGATCTGCACTACACAGTGCGAAAGTAGTCCCGACGTCGCAAAAGCGGGTACGGGGTCCCGACCGAAAGCGTCGGGAATTACGCGAAATCAAACAACAGAAACCACCCCTTAGGGGTGGTTTCTGTTGTGGCCTCCTGAGGCCATCGAGCAGTGGAAACAAATGAACGGCATTTCAGACGACCGAGCAATTTGATCTTACTTACCCTGCTTACGCATCCATAACTGGTACCCTGCAAACCCAAAGAGAAAGATAAGCGTCCCCGCAGCCATACCCGGTGGAACGGCGTCTGGAACAGCTTGCGATGTGACCCACAAACCGAAGGCGACAATGATGCCTGCTACGATGAATACTATTGCAGAAAACATTCTCATACCCCTTTTAGATTCAATAGTAGCATTCGAGGGACGGGCATCATCGCACCTAGCCGCAACGCGCCGCCTCAATAGCGGCGACGTCGATTTTTCCCATTGTCATCATCGCCTCAAAAGCGCGTTTCGCCTCGTCGCCCCCTGCCCCCATGGCATCCATCAGCACGCGTGGCGTGATCTGCCACGATACTCCCCACTTGTCCTTGCACCAGCCGCATGCGCTTTCCTTGCCACCATTGTCTACTATCGCATTCCAATAGCGGTCTGTTTCTTCTTGATTTTCCGTCGCGATCTGAAAAGAAAACGCCTCACTCTGCTTGAAGGTCGGGCCGCCGTTCAGTCCAACACACGGGACACCACATACCGTAAACTCCACCATTAGCACATCGCCTTTCTTGCCGTCTGGAAAATCAGAAGGCGCATGATAAATGGAACCTACTTTGCTATCCGGAAAAGTGGCAGCATAAAACTCCGCCGCTGCTTGCGCGTCCTTTTCGTACCACAGACAAATCGTATTCTTGGGTTGCTTGTTCATGTGCCCAGTATAACAAATCCGCCATTCACACACTTGAAGCCTGAGTTCTAATTCTAAATGCAACACCTAAGATGTGTTGCATATGCGGGACAAAAGAGAGTTTGAACAATT
>MFKV01000023.1 GCA_001781105.1 Candidatus Kaiserbacteria bacterium RIFCSPHIGHO2_01_FULL_54_36
TGACATTGAGTTAGAGTATACCCGATTCAGCACGCACTACGTACCGGAACGCGGAAGCGCATTGCCGTGCGGGGATACTCACCGACAACTGTTGGCGGTTGGCTCAAGGCCTATTCTTCGCTGCCACCTGGACTTTTTCCGACAACTCCACCGCCGCTCGCAAGTCCTTTTTTGATATCTTTCAAAAGCTGATTGAGCACAGGCTTGTTCTCGCGCAGATAGGTGCGGGCAGCGTCGTAGCCGCGGCCCATTTTGGTTTCTCCCATACTATAGGCGCCACCGGATGATTTCGCGACGAAACCGAGCTTTTCACCGAGCGCGAGCGCCTCTCCTTCCTTGGAAATGCCTTCGCCGTAGAGCATATCGAATTCGGTCTGGCGGAATGGCGCCGCCACTTTGTTCTTCACGATCTTCACGCGATGCCTGCCGCCCATGACCTCATCGCCTTTCTTTATCTGCGCAATACGGCGGATATCGATACGGACCGAGGTATAAAATTTGAGCGCCTTACCGCCCGGCGTCGTCTCGGGATTGCCAAACATCACCCCTATCTGCATGCGTATCTGGTTGATGAAAATGATGACGGTCTTCGTCTTAGAGACGATTGCGGTGAGCTTACGCAGAGCCTGCGACATGAGCCGCGCTTGCTTGCCCACGTGCTGTGCGCCCATGTCGCCCTCGATCTCATCTTTTGGTGTGAGCGCTGCTACGGAGTCGATGACGATGACGTCGATCTTTCCGCTGCGCACCAGTGATTCGACGATCTCGAGTGCTTGCTCGCCGGTATCGGGCTGAGAAACGAGCAGATCTTCGATCTTTACCCCGAGTTTTTTGGCATACTCCGGGTCAAGCGCGTGCTCAGCGTCCACTACCGCGCACACGCCGCCCTTTTTTTGCGCCTCCGCGATGACATGGAGCGAGAGCGTCGTCTTGCCAGATGATTCGGGCCCAAAGATCTCGATGATGCGGCCGCGCGGAAGCCCTCCGATGCCGAGCGCCCAGTCGACGCCGATAGAGCCTGTCGGGATCGCATTCACGTCCACCTTTGGCTGCGCACCGAGCATCATGATCGATTCGTCGCCGAACTTCGTCTTGATCTGCGAGATCGCTCGCTCGATGTCTGCATCAGATCCCGTGCCTGTAGTCTTCGGCGCTGCCTTTTCTTTCTTCTTAAATCCGGCCATAGGAATAGTCAGTAGAAAGTAGTTAGTAGTAAGTAGTGAACACAAAAAGCAGTATACCGAAGTGCTTCTATTGCGCTACTGGCTCTGTGGATGAAGCTGTCTCTTCGGGCGCAGGTGTATTGTCCTCCCGAGGCTGCTCGGAAGAAGTGTAGACGATTTCGATGGAGCGGCTGCGCTTTCTACCGTATTTATCTTGCGCATCCAGAACGATGCGGTTGTATCCTGGTGCCAGCAGGTAGGGCTCTTCAAAAGCGCCAGATTCGGTAACGGAGATCATCTTACCGTTCATCGAAAGCGAAGCGATCCGGTCCGCACGGCCTTTGATGAGCACATATGGGTCGTGCACCTCGCTCACTTGCGAGGTGACGGAGATCTTAGGGCCGAAGAGTAAGCCTTGTGCCTCATAGTACGCATACCCAAGCACGATGAGGAAAAAGATACCGAGCGCAACATACGTAAGACGTGAATCGCGGTAGGGAAGCATAGGTCAGCTTGCAGCTGGTAGCTTGTAGCCTGCAGCAGATGCAAGAATTCTCATACGCGTTCTTCCTCGGTTTCTTCGGGCTCGTGGGCAAGCTCGTCGGCGTTGCCACCGCCCACCACACTGCGCGGTTTCGCGCCATCGGCAGGTCCGACGACACCACGCTCCTCGAGCATGTCGATCAATTTTGCGGCGCGCGCATAACCCACCCCGAGCTTTCTCTGCAAATAAGAAGTCGAAGCCTTGCCCGCTTCGATCACGGTGCGCTTCGCGTCCGCATACAGCTCGTCGTCTTCGCCGTCGTCTACCATAGATGAGAATATGGCGTCGGTGCCGGGCCCCGATTTTTCTGTAAAATCTATCTCACTCGGGAGCTCTCCTTCACTATGTTTGATAATGTGTGCAACGACTTTTTTCACTTCATCCTCGGAAATGAACGGAGCTTGAATGCGCCGCGGTTTCGACATCTCGCCCGAAAGGAAGAGCATGTCGCCAGAGCCAAGAAGCTTTTCCGCGCCTCCCGTGTCAAGGATAGTGCGCGAATCGATGCCACTTGCCACTTGAAGCGCCACGCGCGCGGGGATATTAGCTTTAATAAGGCCTGTGATCACTTTGACGGAAGGCCGCTGGGTCGAGAGCACGAGGTGGATGCCGACTGCGCGACTCATCTGCGCGAGCCGCACGACGCCCGACTCGAGCTCACGCGGGTAGGTGGACATGATGTCCGCAAGCTCATCAATGACGACGACGATGTACGGCATTGCCTCCGGAAGCGGCTTCTCGTCCGCACCTTTCCCAGCCTTTTCCAACGCAGGGGCGACCACGTTCTGGTGGTAGGAAGAAATATCACGGACCGCTTCAGCTTCCAGAATGTTGTAGCGGCGTTCCATTTCTTTTGCAAGCCACTTGATAGCGAGGATCGCTTTCTTTGCATCAGTAACAACAGGCGTCAGGAGATGGGGGATCGAATTATAGACCGTAAGCTCGACGCGTTTTGGGTCGATCATGATGAAGCGTAATCGCTCAGGCCCGCACCGATAGAGGAGGCTCACGATGAAGTCGTGGATAGCGACTGATTTGCCTGCCCCGGTGGTACCGGCAATGAGGATATGGGGCATGCGAGCAAGGTCGGCAAAATGTGCCTGGCCTGTAATGGAGCGGCCCAAGGCTATAAGGAGCGGCTTGTCGGAGGCAACAAACGCTTCGTCAGAAACAAGCGGAGCGAGCCCCAATGTTGTGCGCGCGATGTTGGGGACTTCGATCCCCACAAGCGACTTGCCAGGGATCGGCGCTTCGATGCGCACCGGAGAAGCGGCGAGCGCAAGCTCAAGATTGCTCTGAAGCGCGATGATCTTGGATAACCGTACACCCTCTGCCGGCTTCATCGCATAGCGCGTGACGGTCGGGCCTATCGATGCCTCATCCATTTCTACCTGTAACCCGAAGTTTTGCAGCGTGCGCTTGATGATGTTCATGTTTGCTTTCACGTCGCCCACCTCAGGCTTACCCCTGTTCTTTGCCAGGATCGAAACGGGCGGGGGGATATAGGCGGTTCCACTCGCCGCAATAATGGGGAATCCGTCCGTGGAGCTCGTATCTCCGCGAAAGAATTTTGTGAGCGCTCCAGGCGCTTGAATTGCTTCCCTGCGCGGATCTTCGCTCTCGGCCCCGATCGACTTCGATGCTGACGACTCTGTTTCAGACAATCCAACAACCGGAACATCGAGCTCGTTCTCAATATCCGTTTCTGCGGGCTTACTGCGCACCCACTCCCGAATTCCGCCAACTAGCGCGCCGAGGTGGATATCGAACGCCACGATGAGAGATGCGATGATAAAAGAGATCAGAAAGATGACAGTTGCGGGCGTATCCACGCCAGCGACAATTGGCGTTGAAACGCTTTGACCCATAATCCCTCCGCGGCCGGGGAAGGCGAGGTTGATGAGCCCCAGGCCGGCGAGCAAGAAGACCGCCATGCTCACAAACTGCACCCAGCCGAATTTGCGATCAAAAGATCTAAAAATGAGAATTGCAAGAAGAGTAAGCGAAAGGGGCAAGAGAAGATACCCGACGCCCAAAAGCCATGAAAACCAATCGTACAGGGTAGCGCCTACAGCGCCCCCACCACCGAGCCGAGCCAAGACGAGGAAACCCGCTATCGCAATAAAAAAAATGGCGCACACACCACGCACTGCCTCGCTGCTCACGTAGCTGATGCCCACGCCGTTTCCCTCATCGATATCCCTTGCTTTTCCGCGCTTCTGCTTCGCTTTCATAGCGATATCATATCACCCTGGGCCCTCTCTTGAGTTAGCGAAGAGAGATGCTGGTTTGTTGCATACAGTAAGCCAGCTACGCGCGCAATAATTTGCCACACTGAGACCGGATTGCTTATCGGTCATGTCCTTTATATACTCAGGGAGTCCGAATGCATCTGAGAATCTCTGGATGCCCTCTAAGGACAGAAAATGGACGAGCAAAAGGACATCCAAACGCCCAATGTTCTGAGCCGATTTTTCGATAAGCATTCAATTCGCACTAATCCTTTTGGAGCTAATAGGTCCGCCGATCGCGCCTACCGTCGTACCGAAAGGATCGTTGCAGCGTTATACCTCGTTACGAATCATATACCCACTTCGGAGCCACTTAGAGTAGCTGTTCGGGAGGGTGCACTTCGCCTGGCGAAGAACATGCTTCTATTAAGAGACGAAATGAGATCAATTGACTCCGAGTGCATTGTTGCCTCGCGGGCATCAATACGCCACCTGATCTCTCTCACTCGCATGCTTGCCGTGTCGGGGCTCCTGTCCATGCAAAATACCGATATAGTTGTGCACGGCCTGGACGAGCTGGGCAATTTCCTAGTGTCTTCCCAAAATTCAATATTGTCCGAAAGCACACCCCTTACAGAGGAATCACTTCTAGATGTTGGTGGCGAAGCGTCAGTAAAGGACATAAAGGACACCAGAGTTCTAAGAGACGGGAGAGCACCAAAGGACAAGCCCCTCCTGTCCGATAAGGTAATCGTCAGGGACACCTCCAATGTCCGAGAACAATATATTCTGGCGACCCTTCGGGGGAAGGGGGAGCTCGGTATTCGTGATATCGCATCTAATCTCCCAGAATACGGTGAAAAAATGGTCCAAAGAGAGCTCGCCGCACTGGTTGCTGGCGGGCGCGTAAAAAAAACAGGCCTGAAGCGCTGGAGCCGCTATTCTATTGTATCTTGATGCTATGTGTGTTGTAATGTGATTATCCTAAGTTTGGCCTTAAGCACACCTTTGATGAGTCGGGCGTGAGGAATGTCTGAAAGATTTCGGTCCAGCTAGCGTCTAGTTGATTGACTCCCATTCTGCACTAGGGTATTGTGATGCCCGATAACGAGGCGAGCCAGGAAGCCGGTTTTCGCGAAAGGCGCAGGCCGTTTATATGGCTCACAAGTTATCCACAAATGGGAGAGTCGTGCATGAATGTGCCGAAGTGTCCCTAGTATATAATTGTGCGACGGCATCCGGATCGGATGTCGCAACGACGCATGAGAGCAAGATGCTCACTGCGTAGTTCATTGACATTTGAATAAGGTTACACTTGGCGGTAACTCGCCGGCTTCTTAATGAAGCATTCAGCAATCCAGAATTGTCCGGTAACGGTTGCACGACTGGCACGACATACATTCCTTTCTGCTGCTAACCTCGCCTCAAAAGAGGCGGGCTAGCAAAGTTTGGGGTCTCGATCTGTCACTATAAGACTATAGGGGCAGGCCTGGCCCAAATTATTAGTGTCTTCAGTTATCAGTAGTTTAGTCAGTTTAGTATTTGGAGTATTTAGTAGAAAGCAAACAAACGTACACAACTCCTCGTCGAAAGGGTGTGGTGTACGGTTCCTCCCTAATTTTTCAAGAAATTGGAGAGGAATGAAAAGTTCAAAACAAACTATGAGTAAAGTATTAGCAACAAAGAATGTTGCCACGATTCTCGTGGTTGCGTCTTTGATCCTCGGATTCTCGTTCGCGTTTGCCACTCCGGCAAAGGCCGACATGATCTCGGATCTTCAGGCACAGATCGCGACGTTGATGGCACAAATTCAGGCAATGCAGGGGGGCACGGGTTCCCAGCAAGTCGGGGGAGTCCAATGCACAGCCACCTTCACGCGCAACCTCACGATCGGTAGCACGGGAACTGAAGTGATGGCAGTCCAAAAATTGCTCAACAGCATCGACGGAACACAGGTCGCAACGACTGGCGCAGGTTCTCCGGGTAACGAAACTTCGTACTTCGGCGGGCTTACGCGCTCCGCGGTCTCGAAGTTCCAGCAAAAGTACGGTATCTCGCCGATCGCCGGTTACTGGGGCCCGCTCACACGAGCAAAGGCCAACGCGATCTGCAGCGGCACAGTCACTCCGGGCCCAGGTCCGGTAATTCCACCGATAACGGGTAACGGCCTCCGGGTCGCACTCGCGGCGGACAACCCGACCTACGCAGCACTCGTCCAAGGTCAGGCGATCGCGGAACTCTTGAAGCTCACCTTCTCGAACCCGTCATCTGGTCCGATCACTGTCACGAACCTTGCGTTTAAGCGCATCGGCGTGTCCTCGGACTCGACCTTGGCCAACGTCTATCTCTTCAATGGAGCAACGCGCCTCACTGATTCCGCAGGAGTCAGCAACACACTGTTTAACTTCAACGTACCATCCGGCATCTTTACGGTGCCTGCAGGTGGCTCGGTCACGATCTCGGTACGCTCCGACATCGCAGGCTCGACAAACGGCCAACAGGTCGGCGTCCAGCTCTTGAATGTCAGCGCCAGCGGGCTTCTTGACTCGTCTGTCGTCTTCCCGATCACGGGCTCTGCGCTCCTGATCTCTTCGGCGACTCTCGCGACAGTTGACTTCGCTTCCGGGACAACCCCAAGTACGAACACCAACCTGACACCCGCAAATGATATTGTGGTCTGGCAGAACGTCGCGACCGTCGGTACGCGCGCGGTCAATTTGACCTCGTTCCAACTCCGCAACCTCGGTTCTATCGGCCTTAACGACGTTAGGAACCTCCGCCTCTTTGTAGACGGAGTCCAGGTCGGTAACGCTGTGGCAAACCTCTCGGCAGGCGAAACGTCTGTCGCGTGGGATCTCTCTGCGGCTCCGAAGCGCCTTGAAACGGGCGGTCGTACCATCAAAGTCGTCGGCGATGTGGTCGGCGGCTCAAGCCTCACGATGCAGTTCTCGCTTCGTCGTGCGGCAGACGCTCGCGTAATCGACACCGAGCTCAACCAGCCGATACTCTCGACTGCGGCCGGCAGCGCATTCTCTGCGCGCTCTTCAGGCGTACAGACAATCGGCTCTGCTTCGGTTTCGGTCGCAAAAGCGGCAAACTCACCTTCTTCGAACGTCATGCTTGGCGGCTCGAACATCAAGTGGGCGAGCTTCGAACTCCGCGCCTCTGGCGAGGATGTAAAGATCGAATCTCTCAACGTCAATGCGGATACTTCCAATGCAGGGGCCGATCGCGGTCTCGACAACGGTAAAGTGTTCGTCGATGGCGTACAGGTCGGCTCCACCAAGGATCTGACCGAGGAAACGGATGTCGAGTTCACCTTCGGTTCCTCCTTCATCGCGAAGGCGGGCGCGTTGCACATCATCGACATCTATGCAGACGCCAAATCGACAACCGGTGCGTCGTTCACGGCAAACGAAACAGCGGCCATTACTCTCGACGACGGTTCTTCCAACGCGTTCGGCCAGATCTCGCTCACTTCGGTGAGCGTCCCGGGCTCGGATGTCACGGGTAACACTCTGACCATTGCGTCCTCGAGTCTCACGGCAACGAAGTTCTCGGGTTACGGCAACCAAACCATCATCGCGGGTACGAACAATGCCCGCCTCGGTTCATTCACCCTCTCGTCGGGTTCGACGGAAGGCATAAACGTGAACACCATTGTTGTTGACCTCACATCCGATGAGTCGGCATCCATCACGGACCTCCGCCTTGTCGATGCGACGACGGGTACACAGATCGGTACCGCGAAGGCTTCGCCTTCAACGTCCAACTCGTTCTCGGTTAACTTCGATATCCTCGTCTCGGGCACAAAGACCATAGACGTCGTCGGTAACATTAAGTCCGGTTCCAATTCTGGTACTTGGGCAGCTGACATCGATGCATCTACGGGCGGTCTTGGGCTTACCACGAGCAACTCCGTTGACATCGGAAGCGACTTGACACTTCAGACCATCACGGTCGGCACAGGCACCTTCACGCAATCCGTGGGAACGTCACCTGACAACGCCAACGTGATCGCAGGCTCCAACGACGTCAAAGTCGGTTCCTTCAACTTCACCGCGGCCAATTCGAGCTTCACGGTGCAGGAGATCAAGGTCAAGGTTCCGGCAGATGCCGCAACCTCGGTCTCTTCAGTCACTCTCAAATGGGCAGGTGGACCGGCAGGCGGCGTCTCGCAGGCACTCGCCCTCTCTTCTGGCGGGCAGTCGCACGCTACGGCGACCTTCACCGGCCTCACCTTCAACGTCCCGACAAACGAGACGAAAGTCCTTGAGGTCTACGTCAACATTCCGACCATCGCGAATGGTGCGACATCAGGCGCGGCAATCTCTGTCTCGCTTGATCGCAACGAAGGCTACAGGGCAATCGATAGCTCTGGCACTGCCTCAACGACCTTTGCCAACTCGATTGACCTTACGTCGACGAGCACATCTGGAAAAGGCTCGATGTACGTACGCAAAACCAAGCCAGTCATTGCAGCGGTAGCCCTCGACTCGACGACGCTCACCGCAGGATCCGACGCGGTTCTCGGTCGCTTCTCGGTCACGGCTGACTCCGCTGGCAAGATCGACTGGGGTCAGGTAGTGATTACGCTCAACAAGACTGCGGCAATCACAACTGGCGCCACAACGACCCTCGCGCTCTGGAGCGGTTCAAACCAGATCACGGGTACGATGGCGACGACGACGGCAGGCGCCACTTCTGGTGCGGGCACCATGGACGCATGTCTTGGTCAAACGTCCTGTTTGATCTACTTCCGTCCGACAACTGTTGAGACGATCGAAGCGGGAACCTCGAAGACATATGAGCTTCGTGGAACCGTCGGCGGAATCGTCTCTGGTGCGAACAACATCAGCGCATCCATCGCCAATCCGCATACAACCGCGTCTTCGACGGCTGTATTCGATCTGGCAACTGGTGCCATCGGTACAGCCGGCACGGCGTCCTTCGCTTGGTCTGACTGGTCTGACCTCTCCGATCACTCTTCGAGTGCAACGGGAGCTTCGACCTCTGACTGGGTAGGTGATTACTTGGTCAGGACACTTCCTCTCACGATCGGTAACCGATCAGTGAACTTCTAGGAAGTACTTGGCTTCAGGTTGGCGAAGCGACAATTCGTCTGGCCTCCGGTTGGGAAATTGGCCCAACACACAAAACCGCCCCGAAAGGGGCGGTTTTGGTTTGTCGGTACATTGAGTTGGCATGCTAGCATATGATGTGTTCAAACAAGCGGAATGACCATATGCAGGACGCATCTGAATACAACCCCTCTCCACGCAATACCGCACTAATTTTTCTTGGTGTTCTCACCGCCGCCCTTGCGCTCCAGATGACATTGTGGCTCTCTTTTCCGATAGCAGATGAGAGTTGGTGGGCACCTGATGCTGCGAAAATAGCTGCCGGCACCACCCTTACCCCTCAAGATATAACGTATGTGCACCCGGGAACGACGATGCTGTATCCAATGGCAACGCTGATACACAGCGGCGTCGACCCGAAAACTGCGGTGCGCGTTGTTATGGCCGCCTTTGCCGCCATCTGTATCGCGCTCGCTTCAGCGCTTGCGTACCGGGTACGGCCCCAGAATCTGTGGTGGCTCGCTGTCGCTCTCATACTCGTCGCGGATCTACGACTTCTTCACGGTACACCTCCCTCGACCGCGGCCGCCCTCTTAACCGTGGTGTTTGTCCTCTTGTTATTACACGCAAGAGCAACGCGACACCCAGACAGCTATCGACCAATGGTCTATCTCGGCGTGTGTTTGGGGCTATTGCTTGCTACGCGTTTCGATACCGGCGCGTTCATCCTTATCACCACGCTGCCATTCTTGCTGTATATGTTTAGGCTGCGGGTCTTGGTGCTTCTCGCTTCCGCCGCGCTCGTATGTGTCGCGGCAAATCCTCATGCATGGACAGACCCGCTCCTCTACTTCTCAAGTATTCCACAGCAAATCTTTGCGAATAAAGCACTGGTCGGCATAGATATACTCGTTCCATTCCTTCTCACATTTCCGTTCGCCATTCTTTCGATTTGTGTATCGCTGGCCGTTGTTTACAGACAATCTTTTCACTCGAGGGACAATGACGTGCGCGTACCCCTCGATGTGTATCTCTGGTTTTTGGGCGCGACACTGCTCATAACCTTGCTCCTTGCTCCGCTTTCGTTCCATCCCATTCGGTACTATATGCCTTTCTATCTCACCTGGGACATCTTGCTGCCTTTCTTCCTTTTGGTTTTTGCGCGTCAGCACTTTCCACACCCGCGATATCCCTGGCTCACTGAGCGCCGATGTGAGTGGGCCGTTATTGCCCTCATCGTCGCAACCATTGCCTTCAGGTTCGTTATTTTTCTTACCGCCGATACCAGAGAGATCATCCTTTAGATTCGTGGTATTCCTCCTCGGTGTTGATCGACCAGAGAGCTGATTTGTCGGTACGACCCTCTACGAGCATATCGACTGATTCCATCGCCGCTAGCATCGAATGGTCCTGGTTGTTGTATCGGTGCATGCCGTTGCGGCCGATGGGGAAAAGGTACGGAATACTATCAAGATAACGGCGGACGACATCAAATCGATTATAGGAGCCAAAATAGCCCGGGTATGCTTTCGGCTGCCGGATCACAGTCCCGTCGATAATGCGAATATTTCTGGAGAGCCCGAGCTTTTCCAATTCAGAGCTCGCAAGCTCGATAAGTGCCGCATCCGACATGTGCCATAGTTCGTCGTTATCATTGCAAAAATATTCAAGGCCGATCCAACCGTGACGGGGATCTGCAACGAGCGCGGGCTGCCAATTGTGATAAAACTGCGCACGACAGGCTCGAATATCAGGTTCATGAATGTACATCCAATTGTCTGTGATGGGAGAGCCGTCTGCTTCAGTTGGCTGCTGTGCCAACAGCAATCCGACGGTCAGAAACTCCCGGTACTGCAGCCCCACTGCTACGTCCCGTACTTCGTGTGGCGCTCTTGGAGAAAGTATGTGAATAAGCGAACGTACGTCAGTGCTCGAAAACACATACTCTGCATGGAAGACGCGCGTACCCTCCGCTCCCTCCACCCCGACCTCAGCGTAACCGTCCTTCAAAACAATGTTCGTCACCCGCGACCCCATATATACTGCACCGCCTCGAGAGCGAATGCTGTCCGCTGTCGCCTCCCACATTTGGCCGGGGCCGAATGTAGGATACAGAAAATATTCAATAAGCGATGTTTCGCCAGCCCTTCCAGATACGGGACGACGTAGTTGTGTGCGCATGGCATGCATGATCGCCTTCCCTATCGAGAGTCTTTTGATGCGTTGCACACCCCACTCTGCCGACATATTTTTGCAGGGCATACCCCACACCTTCTCCGTGTACGACTTGAAAAATGTCGTATAGAGTTCACGGCCAAAGCGATTGAGAAAGAAATCCTCAAGTGTTTTTTCAGGACGGGGGAAAAGAACGGCATACAAATACGTGAGCCCGATTTTTATGACCTTGCCAAGGCCGAGTTTGAGAAGGGCATCGAAAGAAAGCTCGATAGGATAGTTGAAAAACGTGCCACCGTAGATGATGCGCGATTTGCGGGGCCGTACATGCATTATTCTCTCTCCGTCCAATGGCGCTGCTTTTCGAAGCCCAGCTGTCAGTGGGCGCGTCATCCGCTGATAGGCGATGTCTACGCTTCCTTCTTTGTAGGCTATTGGGAGCATTTCAGCCCACCAGCGCATAACGCGATCGGATTTGGAGAAAAATCTATGTCCACCGACATCAATTCTGTTTCCCTTGTAATTGACCGTGCGGGCGATACCTCCTACATATATGGGGTCCTGTTCGATGACAGTGGCTTCAATATTGGTGCGGGTAATGAGTTCGTACGCGGCAGTAAGTCCCGCGGGTCCCGCCCCGATAATGATCGCTCTCTTCGCCATCGTGAGGATTAGTATACCGACAGATGATAGAATTTCATACGTAGTTTGTACAAACTTGCTCGTACAAAGTTTCGCTGCTAGACTCGATGCCATGCCAGAATCCACAACGCCTCGTTCAAGGAACGTCCTTATAAGTCTCGTCATCCTTTTTCTCGTCATTGGCATGGGAATCTACTGGTATAGTGCCATTCGTACGACTACCTCTTCGGGCGATTCTGCTGCCGATAAGAAAATAGAATTCGTGCTCAAAGACAAGATCGAGAACTGGCAGTTAAAGGGCTTGTATACAGGCAACAAAGATCTTGAAAAGAAAGCGCATGCCGACATCGAACGCCTGAATGGCCTGTTCGGAGGGGAAGAGTTTACGGACTATATCCTATATGTAAGTATCGCCGGTCAGTACGAATTTCTAGGAGACGGAGCTAAGGAGTATGAATATCTTCTCCGCGCGATCGAGGAAGATTCTACGAAGACCGGACTTGCGTGGTACAACCTCGGCACACTCCTTGTACGTCTCGGTGCATTCAATGATGCTCGCGTTGCGTTCTCGAATGCCGCGACCGTTCAACCAGATGTCGATCAATATTCGACGCGGCATCTTGAATTTCTCACCCAACAATTCCCCAATGATAAAGAGGCGATAGAAAAGGCGTTCACAGCGGCGAGTGCCGTATTGGGAGAGTCGCCAACGCTCTTGGAGATCCGCGCTCGATGGCTTGAAGCCACGGGCCGCATAGGAGAGGCGATTGCCCACTGGCAAAGGATAATGGAAATGTCACCCGGGTCTGGCACTTCTGTCGAGACCGAAATAAAACGTTTGCGAGGTAAATTATGATCGCAGGCGTGCGAAAAGCGCTGCCGTACCTTCTGCTTTCTCCGGCGCTTCTTCCGCTCATCTATATCGATGGGCTATTGTATCCCTTTGTTGCCCCAAAGACCTTGCTTTTTCGTTCGCTTGGCGTCGTCGTTTTATCTCTGTTTGCATATCTTGCTCTGTCCGGCCAGGAATTCTACTGGAACCGGTTGCGCAACAAGCTTACATGGATCCCAGCTGCGCTGCTTCTGGTAGCGTACGCAACGTCATTCATAGGGATAGATTTCTATCGAAGTTTTTGGTCAGTCTTCGACCGGGGTGACGGACTGCTCACACTCTCTGCGGCGGTCCTCTTCTTTTATTGCACCGTACTGTATGCCGACTGGAGGTTTCTGCGGCGGCTCTTTACCATCGTCGCATTGGTGGGAACGACCGTTTCGGCCTATGTTGTACTCCAATGGCTGGGAGAAATGGCGGGAATCAGATTTCCATTAATCGCTGAGAATCGTGGGCGCGTTGGCGGCACTCTCGGCAACGCAGCGTTTTTGGCGGGCTATCTTGGCATGACACTCTGGGCGACGCTCGCCGTTGCAAGCGATTCCCGAGGATTTTGGCGCAAGTTTTACTATGGTGCTGCAGCGCTTCAATTTCTTGCCATCATACTCTCGGCGACGCGCGGCACCTTACTCGCACTCTTCGTCGTAGGATTTGCGACACTGCTCTATCTTGCATGGAACCCCTCGACTTCGCTCGGGGCAGGAGGGCGTGCGAGCAGATATGCGCGCATCGGACTCGCTGGGATACTTGTGGCCGTCGCATTGTTCGTAGGATTTCGCGTGCAGTTGGCGAATTCGTCCTTTGAGCCGGTGCGGCGCATTGCTTCCGCATCGCTCACAGACCCAACGGTATCAAGCCGACTTTTCATCTGGCAGCATGTATTTGTGGAAGCCATGAAGCGTCCGCTTACCGGCTACGGGGCGGAACATATCGAGATGATATTCGATAGAGTGTACGATCCCAGCGCTATTCTCGAACAGTGGTTCGACCGCACACACAACGCATTCCTCGATTACTTCGTGCAGTTCGGCATACTCGGGGCGTTTTTGTATGCAGGATTGATCGGGTCACTCGGATATACAGGATTGATGCACTGGCGTAAGAGGGAGCCTTACAGCGTATTTTTGCTGCTTCTTGCCACAACGTATGGCATACAGAATTTCTTTGTCTTCGACACCGCAATGACACTGTGGCTTTTGTTCGCAACACTCGCTGCTGCACTCGCGTATGCGAGTGCGCAAGGATCTGCCGGCAAAGAAGCTGCGACGACACTCTCCCTACGGATACCCCAGTTGCTCTCATACGGTATTGCGGGTGCCATACTGATACTCTTGTATCCGGTCGCCATTCAGCCTCTGCGAGCCAACATGGCTTTAGCCGAAGGCTATACCTATCACGTAACTGATGTAAATCGTGCGATAGCGTCGTTCAAGCATGGCCTCTCACTCAATACCTATGCGGACCTCGAATATGGCTACCAGGCGTATTCCATGTATACCGATCACCAGCAAACGATGCTCGAGGGAGGAGCGCGCGTTGCCGCCTACCAGTATGCCTTGAGCGTATTGAGCGCGAATTTTGAGCGCTACCCCTATGATGCCCGTACTGCCACGTACCTTGCGCATGTGCTCGACTCCGCTCCCCCCGAAGAGCCGGTAGATGAGGCGTATCTACGCTCAGTATTAGCTCGAGCCATAGCACTTTCCCCCAAGCGCGCGCAGGCCAACTATATTCTCGCAAACATTCCGCTCAAGAAGGGTGATACAGCGACTGTTTCTGCAGAGCAGGATCGTTACTATCGAGAAGGAATCGCTATTTTGGAACACTATGCTGAGCAAGTGTCCAGCTTTTCCGAACCCCGGTTCATTATTGCGAGCCTGTATCTGGTTGTGGGTGATAAGGAGGCAGGAGCGAGGTGGGCAGCCGACGGCCTTGTCCTTTATAAAGGTCAAACGGACACGGCGCGGAAAGCTCTCCGTTACTACATCGCCGTCGAGGATTGGCCAAATGTCCGGCGTTTTCTATCGGACATTGTGGCGGCTGATTCGACGGACTACCCCTCTCTGTATGATCTCGCCAAGGCAGAGCTACTGACCGGAAATCGACCTCGGGCGCTCGAAATCGTCCAAGAACTCCGGCTCAAGGCTCCGGGCTTGGTCGAACAAGACCCCGTATTCCTCAAAAGCCTCAGTTCGTAGGCTGGAATTACCAAGAACCGTACCAAGGATCGTCCTTGGGATGTTTTGGGATGTTGGACTCGCTCACGTGAGGGTTATCCACAGGAGAAGGTGGCACAAAGGTAATCTCTCAATATGAACCTAGTATACTAGCTGAAAGTGCAGGAGAGGCCATGCGGTCTTCTCTGCGCGTTAAATTAAAGTCGCACCGCATTATTAATTAGCATTGTAATTTATTGTATGAAAAGTGGATTCTCATTTATCAAAGACGGTGGATGGTTGGCGATGACTCTTGCGGTCGTGGCCGGCGTGTTTGCGGTCGTTTCGACGGTACAAGCGGTGACGACCATCAGCACCTCTATCGTCACAAATGCTGCGAGCTCGACGATTACGAACCTCTCGATGATAACGAGCACGAGTACCAGCGCAACATCGACGTCGCTGTTTGCGACAAGGTTCGTCGCCACCGATGCAACGACAACGGCACTTGCCGTCAGCGGGCTCGCACAGTTTACAGGTGCAATACTTGCAAACAACGCAACCTCGACGATCACATGGCTGGACATGTTTAATAGCACGAGTACCAGCGCGACTTCGACCTCTTTGTTTGCGACAAGGTTCGTTAGCACCGACGCGACAACGACCAGTCTTAGCATTGCAGGACGCGCGGCAGTCGGGACTATATTCTCGGTTACTGCGACATCATCTCTCGCGACGACGACGATCACCAGATTAGGCGTAGGCACTACAACTCCCCTGATTTGGACTAACGAAGCCATAATAGATGGTCCTGCAACGACAACACTTGAGATCACAACAAGCTTAAGTGGAGCAGGCGGTTGTATTCAGATGAAGAGCACACAGGGTACAAATCACCGAATCTATGTCAACGTCGCTGGGACTGGATTGACGGTAGAAGCCGGAGTGTGCGAATAGTTAATGCGGCTTGCTCAATTACTAGCTAGCATCCGCATCCAATGAGAAAACTAATTGCAATCACAGCGGCCGTCGGACTTCTCCTGCCTTCTCTTGCGTTCGCGGCCGCAGACGACGTCACTCTGACTACCGACGTTGTTTTGGAAGTCAACGGGATAACGGTCAACATTTCCGGCTCCTCGGCGACCGTGGAGTCGATTGCCGTGGGGGCGACCACGTTCACCTTCGTGCTCGCAGACACTTCCTTTATCCAGATAACAGCACCAGATCGCAACAAACTTGTTCCGGACTTGGAAACTTTTGCCACCGTCAATACCTGTACGAGCGCGCTATCGAGGCTCGAGTATACGGCAACTGGAGCCGCGACTATCGTGGTGACCCCATCGGCGTCGCTTTGTAACACGCAAGTAAGTGGAGGTGGAGGTGGAGGTGGTGGTGGAGGAGGAGGGGGCGGCGGAGGCGGCTCAGCCCCTGCAACTCCAGCTACACCCGCCACTCCTGCTACACCCGCATCCACCACGACACCAGCAACGCCGGCGACTCCGGCCATTCCTGCGACCCCCGCAAGCCCAACGATCGCATCACTTCAAGCACTGCTCGTGTCCCTCATGGCACAGCTACAGGCACTGCAGGGCGGCGCAAGCGCGACCGCAAGTGTGAGCTTCGTCCGCAGTCTACAGGTCGGCTCCACAGGCTCTGATGTGAAAGCCCTCCAGGTGTACCTCAACACACATGGCTTCGTGATCGCTTCGGGCGGCGCTGGCTCGCGGGGGAGTGAGACGACAAGATTCGGCAGTCTAACGAAAGCCGCACTCATCAAGTTCCAAAAAGCCAAGGGCATTTCTCCCGCCGTCGGCTTCTTTGGGCCCCTGACGCGCGCCTACATCAACTCGCATCCGTAGAATAGGTGTCAGGTTCTAGGTTTCAGCAACCAAAAGCCCCTCCCGGGGCTTTTGGTTTACCTAGCGGCCAGGACGGCGTAACCTACGGTATGCCCAGGTGAGTAGGGAAAATAAGATAACAGCAAAGAAAATATAAAAAAGATAGATGGAGCGAAATAAAAAATGTGCCGCTGCCGCCGCTGTTTGCGCGATCGAGTGAAGCATGCCGTTCGACGCAGGTGATGCCGCCGCTTCAAATCCCGTTATGGGCGCGCTGCCAGAAATTCCTGCGATCCGTGGCGTACGCGAACTTTCTATATACCGCTCGAGGCTTTCAGCTCCGGCATTGCGCCAGCTTTCTGTTTGCTCGAATACAGCTTGCGCTAAGCTTTGCACTACCGGTGCCGATGAAGAAGCGAATTGAGTCGCAACAGCAGTCGCCTTATTGAGATTTTCTTGCAGTGCTGTCGGGGGTGGGGGTTCAGGAACTGTAATTGAAATGACAGTAGTTTCCTGAGTCCCGAAACGTGCAAAAAAACTATGTGACCCAGAGCGGGCTACCCAAGGTGCTGACATGATGCTGCTCGACTGCGCGGGAAGAGATACTTCAAGGGATGTGAACTTCGCCCCGTCAACATAAAAAGTAAGTGTGCCGTCCACTACGGCATCAGTGCCGTTGTAGAGAACCGTGGAGATGCGGATCTCTTGACCAGCACTCGGTGCTGTGTGAGAAAGCCAAAGTGAACGCTCGGGAAAACCTGCTTGCGCGTTCGTACATGCAGGCAGTGCACACAGGAAGGCAACTAAAGCAAACACCTTGCGCATATAGCTACAGTATAGCCCGTGAGATAACCCTGTATTTCATGGGCTATAGACGGAAATTCGCATATAATACGGGTATGGATCAGAGCTCTTTTAGCTCATTCGCCCGCTTTGTGATCGGTTTTACGCTGTTCATCTCGATCAGCTTTGGCGTGACATTCGCTGTGCAGACATATGCCTCCGGGCAAGATGCCGCCCAACAGCAGGCTGCTGCTGCCGCGGCGATGCTTGAGTATAAAAAATGAGTGGCGGCAGGATCAGTCTAGTCCTGCCGCCACAGACCTCACCACCGCTCCTCATCGGGGCAGTAGGCGAGACCGACCTCATGACGCAGGTACTCACGGGCCGCTTGTGGCCCACTGCCGCGTAAGGTCTGGAGATATTTTTGAAGCATAGGGTTGTCAAACCCTCCGCTCCTGGTCGTTTCTCCACGAACGACCATATTAGGGTACCAACATGCCATTGGCCTCTCCTTCCAAGTTGGTACCTCCCTGTCCGCAAAAACGATAGCATATTTGACAAGAATGTCAATTTGACCCCGTTAGAAATAGCCCGCCCAAGCCCTTCGGGCGCGCAAGCGCGGGCGCGATTTCTAACGGGGTTGACGTGTGGATTTTAAGCAGTACTATGGCTCCAACTAGGCTGTAGACAGTGAGCATCTCGCAAGAGTATCAGTCTTACCGAGGTCGAAAACTCCTAGTGTTAGCAATTTGGTTTTTTGTATCGCATGGCAAAAACAAAAGCAGAGAAAGGGGTGATAATCGAGAAGCTTGAAAACGCATTCAAAAATGCGACGTCTTCGGTATTTGTGCACTTTACGAAAGTTACCGTTGCGGAGGAATCCGCGATGCGCCGCGCTCTGCGAGGGAGCGATGTGTCGTACTTTGTCGCGAAGAAAACACTCATCCGCCGCGCGCTAGACTCGCTCGGGCACAAACACGCCGACCTTCCTCTTGAAGGGGAAGTCGCAGTCGCGTATGGTGGTGGCGCTGATGCCACGGTAGCAGCGCGCCTGGTGCATGAATTCGGCAAGAAGTTGTCAGATAAGCTGACGATACTCGGCGGCATTTTCGAGGGGACACTTGTGGACGCGGTCAAGATGCAAGAGATCGCGATCATCCCTTCGATGCAGGTATTGCGGGGCATGTTCGTCAACGTTATCAACTCGCCCATCCAAGGGCTCGCGATAGCGCTCAATGCGATCGCGCAGAGGAGATCTTAAAAGGCTAAACTAAAAAATATGGCAGATGAAACAGCAGCAGTGGAAGCGCCGGCAGAAGCACCTGCAGCGGAAGTCCCTGCGAAATTCAAGAAGCTCGTCGAGGAAGTAGAGCAAATGACCGTGCTCGAGCTCAACGAGCTTGTCAAAGTACTTGAGAAGAAATTCGGCGTCTCGGCGCAAGCGGTCGCCGTGGCGGGTCCAGCCGCGGGAGGTGCCGCAGCCGATGAGAAGACCGAATTCAACGTCGAACTTACCTCGATGGGTGAGCAGAAGATCGCGGTCATTAAGGTGGTAAAAGAAGTGCTCGGCCTTGGCCTTGCGGAAGCAAAGACGATGGTCGAAGGCGCTCCGGTCCTGATGAAAGCCGATGTGAAGAAAGAAGACGCAGAAGCGTGGAAGAAGAAGATAGAAGATGCTGGTGGAAAAGTCACGCTCAAGTAACAAGTCTCTCAGCTTAAGAAAACAACGGCCAGAAGGCCGTTGTTTTCTTTTGTACACACGCTACTATACATATGTGAGCGTGGCGTATTTGAGTCTTGGCTCAAATCTCGGCGATCGCAAGATTAACTTGCGCCGAGCGGTGAAGATGTTACCGCCAAAAGTGAAAGTAGATGCTGTCTCTCCCGTCTACGAGACGGACCCAATGTATTTTCCCGATCAACCGAAGTTTTACAATGTGGTCGTCCGTGGGAAAACTGAGCTTACTCCCGAGGCGCTTTTGAAACACGTAAAGAGCATCGAAAAGGCAATGGGCCGAGATTCAGATACGCACAACAGGCCGCGCATCATCGATCTCGATATCATGTTCTACGACGATCTGGTCCATAAATCGCCGGACCTCATCATTCCTCATTTGCACATTGCTGAGCGGGCATTCGTCCTTGTCCCGCTGAATGATATCGCGCCAAAATTCATTCACCCGACCCTCAAAGCAACTGCGAAGCAAATGCTTGAGCATATCTCTGATTGGAAAGCCCAAGTCCGCCGTACGAATATAGACGTATGAGCTCGCTTAGGGTGGGCGCCACTACCTTTGAATGGGGGAAGCAGACATATCTCATGGGTATCGTGAATGTGACGCCGGATTCGTTTTCGGGCGACGGCGTGTTGGATATTGACGCAGCGATAGAGCAGGGCAAACAGCAAGTAGCCGAGGGGGCGCACATCATTGATGTGGGTGGCGAATCCACGCGGCCTGGCTCAACACCGCTCTCACTACAAGAAGAACTCAAGCGCGTTATTCCTGTTATCGAACAGCTCGGACAAACTATACAAGTTCCGATATCTATAGATACCTACAAGGCAGAAGTAGCGAAGCGTGCAATTGAGGCGGGGGCGAGCATCATCAACGACGTGTGGGGAGGACGGATGGATCCAAGAATACTTGCCGTTGCTGCAGACACGGACGCTCCCATAGTCCTTATGCATAATCGCAGCCGGCCAAAGAACGCTGAACAAGAAGAGCGATTGGGCGGGAGGTATGTAGGCATAGAATACACAAACCTGCTGGGTACTATCAAAAGGGAGCTGCAAGGATCTATTGATGCAGCGTACGCGGCCGGCATTGCCCGGGAGAAGATCCTCATTGATCCTGGCATTGGATTTGGTAAAACTGTCGAGCAGAATTTGGAACTCATTAACCGCCTGGGAGAGCTCAAGGAACTGGGCTGTCCAATTCTCGTAGGACCTTCTCGAAAGTCATTCGTCGGCTACACATTGGATCTCCCGCCCGAAGAGCGCCTTGAGGGCACTGCCGCAGCGGTGGCACTTTCTATAGAGCGCGGAGCAGACATTATCCGGGTCCACGACGTGGCGAAAATGAGGCGTGTCGCCGTGCTTGCGGACGCCGTAGTGCGGAGGTAATGTGCTCCTATGCCCAGCAGTGAGATGTGCCTTCGGCTTACACAAAACCATGAAAACTAACAACGGAAGCGTCCAAAGTGCAGTAATCGAAAGTTCGCTTATCACGCCGCGGCAGCCGGCAGGCGTCTGCCGCAAAGGCACATTCTACTGACTGGGTATGGCAGATGACTTTCTTGCGGAGTTTCTCGGAAATACAGCTCGTGCCCGGGTCACCCGGGCCTTGGCCTTTAGTGCGGGGCAATCATTTACGCTCCCGCAGATCGCGAAACGCTCGGGCATTCCCGCAAAAGCCGCAGCCCGAGAAATAAAAGCGCTCGAAGCATTGCGGCTCATAAAGAGAGGGAAATTCTCTATCACACTGCAAGGTGGCAGGCAGGTAAGCGGGCGTCAGAAAGAAAAAGCATGGACCTACAACATCGACCACAAGAACGCACCAGCGCTCTCCAAGTTCATACACGAAGTTTCTCCTGTGCAGTACAAACATGTCCTCGTCACTCTCAAGCGTGCCGGTCGGTTGGCTGCCATTATCCTATCGGGTTCCTTTATGGGAGATTCGACGCGTCCCGCAGACCTGATCGTAGCGGGCGACAACGTAAGCGAAAGCCGCCTCGAACACGCAGTGCGGTCGCTGGAGCCACATTTTGGCCGCGAGATACGCTACGCTGCCTTCTCGACACCTGAATTTCGCTATCGGCTTACCATCCAAGATCGGCTTATGAGAGACACCTTGGATTACCCGCACCTCGTCCTTTTGGACAGAACAAGACTCCTGTAACATTCTGGGGCTCAATAGAGCCGTCCAGGTATCCACATGCGCATGGCGGTTCGCCCCGAGCGAAGTCGAGGGATGCTATCATGAAGACCAAAGGGGTCGAAAGCTCTTAAAAAATTTACTACATAGCTAATTTATTCATATGTTAGTCACACAATCAATGGATGGAGTGCAGGCGGCGTTCACCGGCCTGTGGTTCACGGTAGGCCAATATCTGCCGAATCTCCTCATGGCCATTGTCGTATTTATTTTCGGCTGGATCGTCGGTATCATCCTGTATCGCATTGTGGTTGAAGTGGTCAAAGTACTGCGCGTTGATGATGCGCTACGAGCGGCAGGCTTGAACGAGGCCGCGAAAGACGCAGGGTTTACTCTCGACGTCGGGCGTTTCTTGGGGACCTTGGTCATGTGGTTCATCGTCTTGGTCTTCCTTGTCGCCTCACTCGACATTCTCGGCCTCCAGAATGTAACGATCTTCCTGCAGCAGGTCGTCTTGCTCTACCTTCCGAGGGTTATCGTTGCGGCACTTATCCTTATCCTCGGCGCAGTGGTCGCTGAAGTCGTACGGGGCCTCGTCTCAGGCTCTGCGCGCGCCGCGGGGGCACACGCTGCAAATCTGGCGGGCGTTGTCGCAAAATGGGCGATTTGGATCTTTGCGATCATGGCAGCGCTTGATCAGCTGCAAGTGGCGTCCGGCTTCATCCAAACTCTTTTCACCGGTGTGGTCATCGCGCTTGCGCTTGCCTTTGGCCTCGCATTCGGCTTGGGTGGCAAGGAAGCTGCATCTCGCACTATCGAGCGCATCCGCTCTGAAATTGCGCACCACAGAGAATAGTTTTAGTTTCTTGTTTCTAGCAGCAGCCCCCCGCCGAAGGCGGGGGGCTGCTTGCGTTTGATACAATACCCACCATGCAAGCAGTCATTCTCGCCGCAGGCCACGGTACGCGCATGGAAGAGCTCACGCACGCCGTCCCGAAGCCCATGCTCGAGTTGAACGGCAAACCACTGCTCGAATACAAATTTGAGGCGCTACCCGAAGAGATCAGCGACGTAATACTTGTCGTCGGTTACCAGGGAAACGTTATCCGTCAGCATTTCGGCGGCTCGTACGACAACAAGAAGATCACGTACGTAGAACAAGATAATCGCCGAGGCACCGCAGATGCGCTCTGGCGGGCGAAAGATGTGTTGCAGGATCGCTTTCTCGTCATGATGGGCGACGACATCTACACAAAAGAAGACGCGCAAGCGGTTATTGCTCCCGGGGATGTGTGGCGGCTCCTAGTACAAGAAATTAGCGAGATGCACCGGGCCGGCTCCATCGAACTCGATGCCGAGGCGCGCATCGTGGACATCATCGAGGGCGATAAAAATAAGGAGAAAGGCCTTGCAAGCACCAATATGTACTTACTCGACACGAGGGTTTTCTCCTGCCCGCTCGTGCCTAAGCAAGAAGGAAGCCTCGAATTCGGACTTCCTCAGACCGTTGTGACAGGCGCCAAGTCGCTTGGCGTTCGCCTCGAGCCAGTCTTCACCGACAAATGGATACAAATTACGTCCCCCAAAGACCTCGTGTATGCCACTGAAATGCTCAAAAAGATGAAACAATGAAGGGATATTCACAAGGGCCGCTTCATGCGTTTGACATACGGAACCCCGTAGAATATACTCACTCGACGTATATGAGTACGCTTAAAAGCTTCACAAGGTGGCACTGGTAGCCGGCAGAAATGCTGCGCGACCTGGGCCGCTTTACAGCGGCTTTTTTCGTGGATAATACGGGATCGTTGAAAACTGAAGAGCGACAAAAAAGAAAAACAAAAGCATAGGCTCGAAAGAGCCTGTGCGAATCAACAACATCTCATTTCAGTTAAAGTCTCTGGAATGGGATGCCCTCCGTCGCTGAAAAGCTATGGAGGGTAAAACAGGAATGCTGCGCCGCAAGGCGTGGCTGTAAAAACGAGCAAAGAAAGTCCTATCCGAAATAGACAGCGGATAGGCAGAAAACAAAAATACGCGGTTCTTAGAATTCCTTACAGGAGTTCTGAGTAAGGGCGTGTGGTGGATGCCTAGACTGAAGAAGGCGATGAAGGACGCGGCTTAGCTGCGATAAGCTCCGGTAAGATGCCAAGCAATCGTTATACCCGGAGATTTCCGAATGGGGCAACCCTATTGAGTAAACCTCAATAACTTTCGAGTTAAACATTCGAGAGAGCAGACCTTGGGAAGTAAAACATTTCAGTACCAAGAGGAAAAGAGACCAACAGGTATTCCCTTAGTAGCGGCGAGCGAAACGGGAGAAGCACAAACTCAGCCTCAAAATCGGATCGTACATAGTAATGATTCGGTTTTGGGTTTGGGGGTTATAAGGCTACAGCGCTGGCAACAGGTAAAGTAAAAAAATGCTGAGTTAGAGGAACGCACTGGGAAGTGCGACCCCAGAGGGTAATAGTCCCGTACTCGAAAACGAAGCATCTTTATGGCTGTAGTTCTTGAGTAACTCGAGACACGGATAGCTCGGGTGAATTCGGCGGCACTAACCGCTAATGCTACATACTTCTTCAGATCGATAGTGAACAAGTACCGTGAGGGAAAGGTGAAAAGAACCCCGGTGAGGGGAGTGAAATAGAACTGAAACCACATGTCTACAAGGAGTCAGAGCGGTTGGACACGGACGTCTGAATTTTTTGGTACTCGGCGAGGGTCAACCTCGTGAACGAACCAACGGATTCGGAAATCGTGTCCAACCGCGATGGCGTGCCTATTGAAGAATGAGCCAACGAGTTGATGCATACGGCTTGGCTAAGTGCTAAACGCATGGAGCCGCAGCGAAAGCGAGTGTTAAAAGCGCGTTTGTCGTATGTATCAGACCCGAAGCAACGTGAGCTACCCATGAGCAGGATGAACTCTGTAGAAATACAGAGGGAGGTCCGAACCCA
>MFKV01000024.1 GCA_001781105.1 Candidatus Kaiserbacteria bacterium RIFCSPHIGHO2_01_FULL_54_36
CGCATTGGTCTAAAGCCACCACGCACGCGGAGCGTGCGATTAGTCAGAGTTTTGTTGGAAAAAAGTTCGCGCAAAGGATATGATTAGATCAAAAAATTGGCGCAGCCAATATTTTGCCCTACGAGCAAAGCGCCTGCGCGCTTTGCGTGGGAATCGAACCGTCAGAGCCATGTCGCTTTGCGACAGGCGAGGCGTGGCCCGCGGCACTTAGCGAGCGAAGCGAGCTTAGTGACCGTCAGGCTCATTCCCCGTAGGGTCAAATTTCACTGTTATACTTTTGAAATGAGCAGCCAAAGGGGAGCCGCGGGAGTAGTTATCGCGATCATCGTCGGACTTCTTGTGATCGGTGGGGGAGGGTATTGGATATTTAAGGGGAGGGGCGCCGCACAGACGAAAGTCGCAACGAGTACCCCGGAATCGGCAGAGGAAGGATCAGATTCGGCTTCCAGAAATAGAGGCGCGCCGACCATTCAGCGATACGTCGGCACGCGGATGCAGAATCCCCCGCCGCTCCTGAGTATTATCCCAGTAGACAAGAATCTCTCCAAGAATCAGACTGCAGTTTTCTATACAAAAAGTTCAAGTGCGGGCACCGGCATTGATTCGTCGGCATACGTGCAAATTAATATCCCAAATCCCGAGGCCCTCGTGCGCATCTATCCGAACCCATCGTCTGATCAGCCCGTGCCCGGGGCTCTCTCTCCTGCCAATACGTACTCGCCGCCGAGCACGAACAACACTGCGTATTATACTGATTCGCAAAACATATATGTGCTCGAAGATTCTTCTTCGGGAAGTGGCGGAGGAACGGTGACGCTCACTATCGTGCAGGCATCAGACCCTGCAACATTCCAGCTCTTGAGCGATGTGTACGCAAAAGACTCGCAGCACGTATACCTCATTGTGCAGGTTTGCGATGGGCAGGGGGTGTGTACACAGGGACTCACTATTATCGAAGGGGCAGATCCGGCGACCTTCATCGCATTCGAGCCGTCGGTTGTGGAGCAGTCGGACGGCACAGGCACCGTGACGATCGATGCCATAGACATCAATAGCGAATATTTCGGAGGCGTTGTCGTAGACACCGTTACGGAAGAGTCTGCCGTGTACAAAAAATATTATGGCACCCCAGATCCCAATGGCCTCATCTTGCTCGCCCCCTAACTATCGGCAAGCGAGAACCAGTTCATGTTCTTTTTTCTCGGACAAGCGAATGGTCGTTTCCTTGCCTAGAAGTGTTGCTCCGTCGAATTGCACGTCATCCATACCTGATAGCTCGAAGTCCATTGAGTAGCCGAGTGTCGTCGCCGTAAGCGTTCCACTCTGCGTAGCGTCCACGGTGACGGTGAGACCCGGGACGGTGGCGCTCGCCGAGCCGCCACTTGGGATCGGTTCCTTCGGGAGCGATAGCCCTGGTAACGAGAACGGTAGCGGCACATCGGGGACGATGGTGTCGCACCCTTGGTTCGTGATAGTGACCTTCACCGACACCGCTTGCATCGTGAGCACGATCGCGACCGCGACGATCGTAATGATGCCGAAGGGCCCTTTTGCAAAATTGCCTATCTTTCTCCAGCCCGACACTCTTGCTTCCGTAGTCCCAGCACTCTCCGCCGCGGCAAGCTCTTTTTCGACGCGCGCAACCTCGCCTTTCAATTTATTCCATGAGCCGAGGAACAAGACCAACGCTCGCTTGCGCCGCTTCTCCTCCTCCGTCTGCTCTGGAAGATTATCTGCACTGAGCGATATCACATCTCCGTGGAGAACCTTGTCGAGTGTCGCGAGCCCATCCGCGCAGCGCTCGAGTGCAGTGTCGAGCTGAGGGTTAATGCCTTTGAGAAGCGTATGAATGTGAGCGAACTTTTCTTTGGACGTCGTCGGCTCAAGCAAAAGAGTCTGCGCCGCAATGATTTTTGTATGCGTTCCTGCGACGTTGCTATACGGCATGGGGATAGTCTAACAGCCTCCAGCGATGCGCGCACCGCTGAGGTGTATAACCCCGTCAGTAGATGGTGGTGATGCGCAAGCTCAAGTCGCTAGGGAAGTTAGGGGTTCCAGTTGCTGACAACAAAATCTAAACGAATGTACGAGCGCAGGAAAAGATTGTCACCACCATTCACTGCGGGGTATAATCCTCCCATGTCCAGCGTGATAGTCTCGGGCTCGATCGCATACGACCGCATCATGGATTTTGCCGGGCTCTTCGCCGAGCACTTCATGCCCGAGAAGCTCCACAGCATCAACCTCAGTTTCCAAGTAGATACGCTCTCTGTGCAATTCGGAGGCACCGCGGGCAACATCGCTTATAATCTCGCCCTTCTCGGCGAAAAGCCAGAGATCATCGCAACAGCCGGAAATGATTTCGGGACGTATCGCTCACATCTTTTACTCTCTGGCGTGGACGCGAAAACAATTCGAATTCTCGATACCGATACGACGTCCGCTGCATTCATTTTGACCGACAAAGCGGACAATCAGATAGCAGCATTTCACCAGGGCGCCGGCGGGACAGCATACGATACGCCCGTCGACACGGAAGGCCGCGCGCTCGCCATCATTGCTCCAGGCTGCGTCCCTGATATGCAAGCACTGCCCGGTTATTACCGCAAGCGCGGCTTCCGCTTTCTCTACGACCCAGCGCAGCAGATCCCGGCGCTCACCGGAGAGATGATCAGAGACGGAATAACGGGTTCGTACGTGCTTTTTGGGAGTGATTACGAATTCGAGCTTATCAAACAAAAAACAGGGTGGACGCAGGAAGAGATCGCCAGCAAAGTTCCGACCATTGTCGTCACCTATGGGGCCAAGGGTTCCGACATCATCACGGCCGGCGGCACGGTGCATGTGGAAGCCTGCCCCGCGCAAGCGCTCGTGGACCCGACTGGGGCGGGGGACGCATACCGCGCGGGATACATCAAGGGCATGATCATGGGCTTTCCGGCTGAATCGTGCGCGCGTCTCGCGAGTGTCGTGGCTGCATACGTCGTCGAGACGTACGGCACACAGACGCATAAGTTCACGATGGAGGATGTGAAGCATCGATATAAAAAGACATACGGCGTGGAGCTGTCGCTCTAGAGCATGTCTAAAAACCCCATCAACTTCGTTACGGGCCCCTTGCGTACTCGTCACCGTATAATCATACGCCTCCTCGTCCGCCTTCCCGTGCCTCGTATCTGAGGGTTTTTAAACACGCTCTTACGATATATACTTGAAGTTCAATGGAACACGACATTAAAGACATCGGCCTTGCCGCAGCAGGAAAACGGCGCATCGAGTGGGCAGAGCGCGATATGCCCGTTCTTCGGCAGGTGAAGGAGCGATTCGAGAAGGAACAGCCGCTCAAGGGAAAAACGCTCGCGGCTGTCTTGCACGTCACCGCTGAAACGGCGAATCTGGTGATAACGCTCAAGGCAGGAGGCGCCAACATCTTTCTTGCCGCGTCGAATCCGCTCTCGACACAAGATGACGTCGCGGCAAGCTTAGTGAAAGATTTCGGTATCCCGACGTTCGCGCTGAAAGGCGAGAGCACGGAGACATTCTTTTCACATATTGAAACGCTCATCGCGCAGGAGCCGCAGCTCACCATGGATGACGGCGCGGACCTCGTTTCGACCATTCACCAAAAACATGGAGAACTCTTGCCGTCAATTATTGGCGGGACCGAAGAGACAACGACTGGGGTCATTCGATTGCGCGCAATGCACAGAGACGGCGCGCTCAAGATGCCCATCGTGGCGGTCAATGACGCAAAAACGAAGAATCTCTTCGATAATAGGTACGGCACCGGCCAATCGACGCTCGACGGCATCATCCGCGCGACAGACATGCTCATCGCTGGGAAAACAGTCGTGGTCGCAGGATACGGATGGTGCGGTAAGGGCTTAGCCATGCGTGCCAAGGGCATGGGCGCCAATGTGATCGTTACCGAAATAGATCCTATAAAAGCGCTCGAAGCAGGCATGGACGGTTTCTATGTGATGCCAATGGAGCGCGCGGCCAATATCGGAGATCTTTTCTGCACGGTCACAGGCAACATCGATGTTATCCGAAGCGAGCACTTCAAGGCGATGAAAAGCGGCGCGATCGTCTGCAACTCCGGGCACTTCGATGTCGAGATAAATCTCAAAGATTTGCGCGCGCTCGGTGGCGAGCCGAAAGTAGTGCGTGAGAACGTGCAGGAATACGATATCGGAGGGAAAAAGATCTATGTGCTCGCTGAGGGCCGCCTTGTAAATCTTGCCGCTGCCGAAGGGCATCCCGCCTCCGTGATGGACATGAGCTTTTCGACGCAAGCCCTTGCCGCCGAGTGGATGTCGAAGCAAAAACTTGCTCCGGCTGTCTATGACGTACCGCAAGAGATCGAATCGCTCGTCGCGAAAACGAAGCTCGAATCTATGGATATGCACATCGATACGCTCACGCCGGAGCAGCAGAAGTATCTGGCGAGCTGGCAAGAGGGGACATAAATAAGTTGACAGTGAACAGTTAACAGTGAACAGTGGGGGAATGAAAAAGCAAGAAATGCGACCTGCTCATGTGATCGAGATCGCAACGCCCAAAAAATACGTTTTGAATGGCTTGTGGTTCGGGCCAAAGAAACCGAAGCGAACGATTGTATGGGTGCATGGACTGACCTCATCAGCGTTTTCCATGTCCAACGTTGTTGAGAGTCTCGTCGATAAGAACACTGCGGTTGTTACATTCAACAATCGTGGTTTCGGGACAATAAATAGCATCAAGAGAGGAGTCGGCAAAAAATCGAAATCAATATTGGCCGGTGCGGCCCATGAGGTTTTTATCGATTCTGCCGACGACATTCAAGGCGCTATCGATTTCGCCCGGAAGGCTGGGATAAAAAACATCTATCTCGCGGGACATTCGACAGGATGTCAGAAATCCATCTATTGGGCGAAGACGAAAAAGGGCGGCCGCGGCGTGCGCGGAGTTATCCTCGTCGCTCCTGTGAGCGACTATGCCGATGCATTAAAACGGAATAATAAAAACGGAAGGCTTTCTCGTTTAACAAAAATCGCTCGCGCATATGTCAAACAAGGCAGGAAACACGAACTTCTTCCCATACCCGCAGAAACTTTCTCGTGGGGACCATTTTTTTGCGATGCGCAACGGTACCTAAGTCTTTATACGGCGAATAGCAGCGAAACGATCTTTTCGTATGAACAGCCTAAGAAAAATCCGATAATCCTAAAGTCGGCCAAAGTTCCCGTACTCGTTCTGTGGGCACAAAAGGATGAGTTTGCTGATCGTCCGGCGAAAGAGATCGCTACTTGGTTTGAAAAGCATCTAAAGCCTCGCGACTCTGTCGTTGTCATACCTCGAGTTGGGCACGGATTTAAAGGAGGGGAGAGGACAGTCGCCAAATCCATCCGAGATTTTATGCTAAAACCCCGACAGTAGATGATGGCGATGCGCGAAGCGTAGTCGCTAGGGAAGTTCAGCTCTCCAGCCATCGACACTGCGATCTAAAAGAATGTACGCGCGCAAGAAAAGACTTTCGCCACCATTCACTGCGGGGTATAATCCTGATTCATGGAACACGGCATTCATGTCGTACTCGCCCCCGAGGTGATCGGTACATTGTGGGGAATTCCTATCACCAATACGCTCATTACGAGTTGGATCGTCGTTGCGCTTCTTATCATTGTGGGCATGACAATGGGCAGCCGTATCAAGCTAATCCCAAGCCGTTTCCAGACTCTCTTGGAGTGGCTCTTCGGTTTTGTGTACGATTATGTCGCTGAGACACTCGAGAGCCGCGACATGGCGCGGAAATTCTTTCCGTTTCTCGTTACCATTTTCCTTTTCATATTCACTGCCAATCTTCTCGAATTCACTCCCGGTATCGGCTCCATCGGCATCTTTCGCACCTGGCAGGGAGAATTCGTGCCGCTTTTGCGGAGCGTCAATACCGACCTCAACGTCACGCTTATGCTCGCGATACTTTCGTTTCTCGTGATAGAGATAACCGGCGCATTCACGATCGGTGTCGCGCGCTATGCGGGCAAGTTCGTCAATTTCCGCAATGGAGTCATCGGTTTTTTCGTCGGGATAGTCGAGCTTTTCTCCGAAGTCGCGCGCATCATTTCTTTCTCATTCCGTCTTTTTGGCAACATCTTCGCCGGGGAAGTCTTGATCCTCGTCGTTACCTACTTCTTGCCGTACATCGCGCCCGTGCCGGTGATGGCATTCGAGGTGTTCGTAGGATTTGTACAGGCCGCCATTTTCGCCCTTCTTACCCTCTTTTTTATCAAGATCGCGGTCACAGAACCGCATTAATGCAGTTCACAGTGGACAGTTAGCAGTGAACAGTTAGAATACAGGAACTTATTACCGGATTTAACCATAAGCTAAAAGCTAATCTATATGGATATAGAAGCAGCAAAAACCCTTGGCATGGCGATCGCAGTCGGATTCGGCGTGCTTGGGCCGGGGATCGGAGTGGGCTTGATCGCGGCGGCAGCACTCGAAGCGATAGGCCGCAATCCGGAAGCCTCTGGTAAGATCCAGCCGCTGATGTTTACCGGCATCGTCTTTGCGGAAGCACTCGCGATCTTTGCCTTAGTCGTCGGCTTCATTGTTAAGTTTACGTAATTTTGGCGCGATGCGTCGTCGGAATGCGACTGTCAGCGCTCGCCGTACGTTTCAGTACGTCTCGCTCGACAATCTTGTCCTCCTAGCCTCGCATCCAAAATGACGTAAACTAGTGATACATAACCATGTCAGAACTCTTTGATGCATTCGGAATTGATTGGAGACTGCTCGTGATCCAGGCAGTGAATTTCGGGCTGTTGCTTGCTGCACTCACGTACTTCCTCTATAAGCCGATCCTCAGTATTATCGACGAGCGCCAACGCAAGATCGCCGAAGGCGTGCGTACTGCGCAGGCTGCCGACCAACAGCTTGCCGATGCGAAGCTGGAAAGTGATGAGATCGTGGGCAGCGCGGGCCGCGAGGCGGAAGGCATGCTTGCGGCGGCTCGGGCTCGGGCGGATGAGCGCGGCGCGGAGATCGTAAAGCTCGCGGAGGCGCGCGCGGCTGCTGCGCTCAAGGAGGCCGAAGCGCGTGGTGAAGAGACAAAGCGCCAAGCGCTCAAAGAAAGTGAGGGCGAAATTGCGCGTGCCGCGATGCTTGCAGCTGAAAAAATCCTTCGCAAAGAGACCGCATAGCATATGGAAACGACCTACGCTCAGGCGTTGTGGAAACTGATAGACGGGGGAATGCCTGCCAAGAAGGCCGTGAAGCAACTATCTGTACGACTGGCAGCCTGTGGGCGCAGTGAATTACTGCAGCGGATCGGAAAAGCTTTTGCCCGCATAGCTGAGCGTGAGCAGGGAAAAAAAGGCATCATCCTTACGCTTGCGAGAGAAAGAGACGAGCGAAAGGCGCTCCATCAGGCAAAAGATGCTCTGAAAGAGATGGGAGTGGAGAGACGGGATCTGGCGGTGAAGATAGACGACACCCTGATCGGCGGATGGAGACTGGAGGGACGCGAGAAGATGATGGACGCAAGCTTTAAGAAACATTTACTTTCGATATATAATCGAGCAACGAAATAACCTATGGACTCGTCTGCCGTTGAGAAAATAATAAAAGAGATCGAAGGCTATGCGCCCGGGCATGAGGGCGCGCACGTGGGCAAAGTCACTGCGGTGGGCGACGGCGTCGTTGCGATAGATGGACTCTCTAAAGCCGTGATGAGCGAGATCATCATTTTTGAAGAAGGGAAGGGCAAGAAGTTGGCCGAGGTACTGGAGGAGCAAGGGGAGCTCTACGGCCTCGTTTTGAACCTGGAAGAGGATGGAGTACGAGCGACCATTCTTGGCGACACAGCGCGTGTCGAAGAGGGCATGACGGTTACGTCGACGGGCAGGATCCTCTCGGTTGGAGCAAGCGAAGAGCTTCTCGGCCGAGTGGTCAATGCGCTCGGCGAGCCGATCGACGGCAAGGGACCTTTCAAAGAAACAACCATGATGCCTGTGGAGCGCCAGGCCGCCGGCGTCATCGACCGTAAGTCGGTATCTGTGCCGCTGCAGACGGGTATCAAGGCGATCGATTCGATGATACCGATCGGCCGCGGGCAGCGCGAGCTTATCATCGGCGACCGTGGCACGGGTAAAACGACCGTCGCAATAGACACCATCATCAACCAACGCAACGAGCCAAAAGACAAGCGCCCCATTTGCATCTATGTAGCGATCGGCCAGAAGGAAAGTAAAACCGCGCGCATCGTCGAGCAATTGCGCCGCGAGCGTGCCTTGGACTACAGTATCATCGTGGATGCGCCTGCCTCGGCTCCAGCTGCGCTTCAATTCCTGGCACCTTACTCTGCCGCCGCGATCGGCGAGTACTTCATGGATCAGGGAAAGGACGTACTCATCATCTACGACGATCTTTCGAAACAGGCGGTCGCATACCGGCAGCTGAGCCTCCTATTGCGCCGCCCGCCGGGCCGCGAAGCCTACCCGGGCGACATTTTCTACCTCCACTCGCGCCTTCTAGAGCGTGCGGCATGCCTTTCCAAAGAGAAAGGTGGCGGATCTATCACGGCGCTTCCTATCATCGAGACGCAAGACGGCGACGTGTCTGGCTATATTCCCACCAACGTCATTTCCATCACCGACGGGCAGATATTCCTTATCGCTGAGCTTTTCAATAAAGGCGTACGGCCCGCGATCGACGTGGGCATATCGGTCTCGCGCGTGGGCTCCAGTGCGCAGACCAAGGCAATGAAAGGAGTCGCAGGTGGGCTCAAGCTCGAGCTTGCACAATTTCGTGAGCTCGAAGCTTTCATGCAGTTTGCGCAAGATCTCGACAAGGCGACGGCCGATCGCATTGCATCCGGCCAGCGCATGGTGGAGGTACTGAAGCAAAAGAACGGTGCGCCAATTCCGGTAGAAATGCAGGTAGCGGTGCTCTATGCTGCGGGGCACAAATTCTTTGCTGATGTTCCCGTGAGTAAAGTCACGACAGTCGAGGCGCAGCTCATTGAATTTCTCGATGGGCAGCACTCCAAGCTCCTTGCTACTATCAAAAAATCTGGACAGCTCTCCGATGACAACAAAAAAGACCTAAACAAGGCACTCGAAGAATTCCGTCTCGCGCACAAGGAGCTGTTCGCAGCCAACTAAGTATGGCAAGCTTGAAAAATATCAAGCTGAAAATATTGTCCTACAAAAAGACGGGCACTGTAACTCACGCCATGGAAGCCGTCTCGGCGGTGAAGATGCGTAAGGGGCAAGAGCGCGCGCTTTCCGGCCGTGCGTACGCCGCCGCGGCACTCACAGTGCTCGAACGACTCGCTGGAACCGCGGACATCGGCCGGCACCCGCTGATGCAAGATAGACAAATAGTGGGCGATACAGGAGAAGGTTCGAATCCGCGCATCCAGGTAACCCGTTCCATAAAAACTTGCATCATTGTTGTCACGAGCGACAAAGGTCTTGCAGGTTCGCTCAATAGTGGCGTCATCCGCAAAGCCGAACAAGAGCTTACGGCGCGTAAGCTCGCGAAAGACGATGCGATCATTATTGCCATAGGAAGGCGCGGTGCGGACTATTTTGCTTCGCGCGGATACGATGTGCGCGAGCGGCATGAAAATATCGCAGACGCCGTATCCGAAGCAGATATCCGCAAGGTCACTGATACTGTATTGAAGGCGCACTCAGATGGGGAAGTGAGCGCGTGTCTCATCGCATACCAAAACTTTCTTTCTACCTTTGAGCAGCAGCCTACGGTGCGACAGATCGTGCCCATCACGACAGAAAGCATGCGAGAAATAGTCGCAGGCATCCGCCCCGCCAAAGGCCGCTATTCCCCAAAACCCGATGAGGTGACACCTCATCGGGTTCCGGTCTACACGATTGAGCCGGACACTGATGCTGTACTTTCAGTGTTGTTGCCGAAACTCCTCAACATCGCGATTTTCCACGCGCTCTTGGAGAACAAGGCATCCGAGCATTCTGCGCGCATGGTCGCGATGAAAAGCGCAACAGACAAGGCAAAAGAAATGGCGGGCGACCTCACGCGCACCTTCAACAAAGTCCGCCAAGCTGCGATCACCCGCGAAGTCTCTGAAATTACCAGCGGCATTGAAGCTATGAAATAGCTATGGATCGACCAGGTGTTGGCATCGCAGTATATATCCGCAGAAATGAGAGAGTGTTATTTGGCAAGCGCACAGGGTCCCATGACCCCGGAACGTGGTGTCCTCCTGGTGGTAAGTTAGACATGAATGAGACGTGGGAAGATTGTGTGCGGCGCGAAACACGCGAAGAAGCAGGCATTGAAATACAAAATATCCGCTTCGTTACCGTGACTAATGATGTTTGGACCATCAAGAAAACGCATTACATCACACTCGATTTTGTCGCCGATTGGAAATCGGGGGAGCCTTCCATTGTTGCTCCGGATGAGATAGAACTATGGGAGTGGTTTGCCTGGGACGCGTTGCCCGAGCCACTGTTTTTTCCCACCAAACAATTTGTAAATACAGGATATAATCCTCTCACCATATGACCAAAGGAACAGTGACGCAGATAATTGGACCCGTCGTAGATGTGCGCTTCGATGCGAACTTGCCACCGATCAAGAACGCGCTTCACCTCAAGCACAAGGGAGAAACCCTGACACTTGAAGTTGTGCAGCACCTCGGGCTCAATCGCGTGCGTTGCATCGCTATGCAAGATACCGCAGGGCTCGCACGAGAAGCGGAGGTGACCGACACCGGCTCGCCCATCTCGGTCCCTGTGGGCGAAGTAGCGCTGGGGAGAATGTTCAATGTCGTCGGCATGCCCATTGATGGCAAAGAAGAGATCGGCAAAGACGCGCGCTGGCTTCCCATACATCAAGACCCGCCCGCATTCGTCCGCCAGAGCACAAAAGCGGAATTGTTCGAGACCGGCATCAAAGCCGTTGACCTCTTGGCGCCATTCATCAAAGGCGGCAAGGTGGGGCTTTTCGGAGGCGCGGGAGTGGGGAAGACGGTCCTCATCCAGGAGCTCATCCACAACGTTGCGAGTGAGCACGGAGGCTATTCGGTATTTGCCGGAGTAGGCGAGCGCGTGCGCGAGGGCAATGACTTGTATCACGAAATGAAAGAATCAGGCGTGCTGGAAAAAACGGCGCTCGTCTTCGGGCAGATGAATGAGGTGCCTGGCGCACGCGCACGCGTTGCGCTCTCCGGGCTCACCATGGCGGAAGCATTCCGCGACGAGGGCGGAAAGGACGTACTCTTTTTCATGGACAACGTATTTCGCTTCGTGCAAGCCGGTTCAGAAGTTTCATCACTCCTCGGCCGCGTGCCCTCAGCCGTGGGATACCAGCCGACTCTCGCAGAAGAAATGGGTCTTTTGCAAGAGCGCATTACCTCGACGACCGAAGGCTCCATCACATCAGTCCAGGCCATTTACGTACCGGCAGACGACCTCACCGACCCCGCGCCTGCGACGACCTTCTCCCACCTCGATTCGACCATCGTCCTCTCGCGCGCGCTCGCAAGTCTTGGCATCTATCCGGCCATTGACCCACTGGAGAGTGGCTCGACCGCGCTTACGCCCGAGATCGTGGGCGAAGAGCATTACCGCGTCGCCAACGAAACGCGCCGCGTCTTACAGCGCTACAAAGACTTGCAGGACATAATTGCCATTCTCGGCATCGAAGAACTCTCCGAAGAAGACAAGAAGCTTGTATACCGCGCGCGCAAGATCCAACGCTTCCTCTCGCAGCCATTCGCTGTCGCCGCAGTCTTCACTGGCGCCGAGGGCAAGTACGTGACGCTCGCGGAGACCGTGCGTGGCTTCGCTGAGATCCTCGATGGGAAACACGACACGCAGAACGAACAGGCCTTTTACATGAAAGGCGGGATAGGGGAAGTTAGTAGTAAGTAGTTAGTAGAAAGTAGTAAATCCAATTTCACTACACTACTAACCACTAACTATTTTCTACTAACTATGAGTGCCAACACATTTCATCTCACCATCGCCTCAGTAGGCGAGACGAAGTTCGACGGCGCGGCTGCGTCGGCCACATTGCCTGGATCTGCCGGAGAATTCACCATCCTTGCGCATCACGAGCCCATCGTCACGACGCTTAAGCCTGGCACCATTACGGTCCGTACAGGCGGCGCTGAGCCGCAAACCTTCATGATCGAGAGTGGCGTGCTTGAGTGCGCCAACAATCGCGCGGTCGTGCTTTTGTAATGTTTTCAACATTCCTCACGCCGGGAGCGGCGAATAGAGGATACAATGGCAGTATGCGCATCACGACGCGGGTTTGTTGTTGCATCCTCATTTTCTCTCCGCTTTTTGTAGTCGCCTCGGCTTTACGCCCACCGATGACTCCTTCCAAATGTCCGCCTGGGTCATCGACGGAGGTGACGGGACCGAAGAGTATATTGCTCACGGAGAAGACGAGACCGGAGGATGCAAAGAGATTTCTCCAGACTTCCATACATTGCCCGAACGCCTGCTACGACGCGCGCGTAACGATGACACTCACATTCACCGGCTTACGAGTGGAGGTAGTCGCGACACATCAGTGTACACATCGAGATAAAGCACCGGATGATCCATCCCAAAATCCAAAGAGGGGGTGTGGGCCAGGGCAGCAGACGCCGCGAATAACGGTATCGACGAAAGATGTATACTCCAACGTGCTAGGATTTCGCGTTAACGACCAGACGATTACGAAATCAAGATGTGAGGGCGAGGCGCTAGACGCATCAGTGAACAAATTTTTTTCGGGCCTGAGCCAAGTAACAACGAACGCCAAAAGCGCTGAAGCGCAAATGCAGGCGGCGCTCAACGACTTACAGAAGCAGTCAGCGCCGCAGCCAACTGCTCCCCCAGCTGCGAGCGCCGGCACGATTGCACTTTCGAAAGTAATAAACGGCCAGTTCGATATTTCGGAAAAGCAAAAGGCAGAACAAGTCCTCATACAAGCCGGGGTGCCGGCGGCTGACGCGCGGGATGCGGTACAGCGTATAGCCTCCGGAGACGCCGATGCCGGCAAACGCATCATCCAGGAAGAACTCAATTTGAATCCTGCGACGATGCAGCAGATCTCGAGCATCACCTCTGCTCCAAGCGCGCAGCCCGTTGATATCGCGGTACCCCAAGGCAGCCAGACCCGCCAAGAAAATACGGGCTTCGACGTACCTCAGCAGACGAACGCGCGGCAGGCGGTCCCGGCAGACGCGGGGCAAATGCGTATATACAACATGCCGGCTGCGCAGGCTGAGCAATACGTTGGTACGACTTTCTATACTCGCGAGCTTTCCCACTTCAACGACGCCATGTGCGCCAACGGACCTTGTGATAATTCGACGCCTGGCATTGCCCATCGTAACTGGCCGCTTGGTTCGGTCGTTGAGGTATGCAACCAGCAAAATGGCGTTTGTGCCAACGCGGTCGTGATGGATCGCGGCCCCAATGAGCGCCTCACCGCACGCACCATAGATGCGAACCCGGCACTGCGCTCCGCGCTGCAAATGCAGGGAGGGCTGACGCCAGCGACCTACACGCTTCTTTCGGTGCCGGGCGGCTCGCAGGTCGCGCAAGGCGTGGGCTCCGGCGTCACTCCCTCCGGGACAGATACCAGGATAAGCGGAAGCAGCCCATTCACGAGCATTACGAGCAACCAGACAGGCAGATACACAGGGCAGACAAGCCCCTTCGCGAACGTGACACCCGCTCCGTCGAATTATTTTGCATCTGCGCCACGCACAACATCTGCGCCCGCGCCATACCCAGTAACATCGGTGGCACCCATCCAAATATCGGCCCAGCCCCAGCCGCTCACCGTTTTCCAGCCATCCGCTCCCGTGGAGCAATCGTCGGTTGCACAGCAACTACTGCAAGCCCTGAATGGTGGGCAACCGGCCCCGACGACACAGGGCCCACCGCAGACGACGAGGGCGGTAGCCGCGATCCTCGCGCAACCCCGCAGTGTAACAAGAGGCAATCCCGTAGCGCTTTCGTGGTCGAGTGTGGGCATGAAGACGAGTAGTCCGTGTATCGTGCGAATGGGCCCCGCGATACTGGCACAAAAGAATCAAGGTTCGAAGATCATACCGGTCGGACTTGGCGCACAGAGCCCCATCGTCTTTACCCTGACCTGTACTACACCGGTAGGAGAGACGATCGAGAAGGCGACATCCGTTGCGGTCCACTGAGTACACGAGCTATGTTCAAACGTACCACTGAGGACTTTGTGTGTGAGCATTGCAATGCAGAGGTGAAGGGCGATGGGTATACCAACCATTGTCCCAAGTGCCTCTGGAGCAAACATGTCGACATTCATCCCGGAGATAGAGCAGAAGCGTGCGGCGGGCCAATGAAACCTATCGCGCTCGAAGGTGCATCGCCGCACTACGCTATCGTTCACCGCTGTGAGCGCTGCGGCATACTGAAGCGCAACGGGGCCGGAGAAGACGATAGCTCGGAGGCCCTTTTGGACATTGCGAGAAATCGTTAGCGTGGCATTATTGTCGTATGTCGGACCCCCGCCATAATGAAGTAGACCTTACCGATACTGAAGTCGCAGCCATGTATTCTCCGAGCCCCGCTTCAGTACGGGCCTGGTGGCCTTCAGTCCCGCATTATTGGGGCGATGGCGTGCGGCAGCTTTTGCTCGGCGGGGCAACGCTTATGGTGGTTGCGTCTCCTTTCTACGGCAGCAACCTTCGCGTCGAATTTCCGTTCGTGATCGTGGGAGCGCTCGTTATCGTAGCGTTTGCAGCATTGACGAGCCCTCGTGTATGGTGGATCTCTGCGGTAGACGCCATCCTCTCAGGCGCGGGAGCGATCATCTACGCAACATGGGGTATCTTCGAATACGGTACGATAAGTCCGATCGCTTTGGTTTTACGCCTTGCTATTGCATTCATCTTCCTTTTTGCGTTCTATTTCAGCATGAAGACGGTGCGCGCTTTTACCCTTGGGCAGGTCGGTAAGCGCGAGACGATAGACGAGTTTGAAGAGCGGGACGACAAATTAGCATAACGTATGCCCAGCAGTGAAATGTGCCTTAGGCTCGTATAAACTATGCAGATCGAACAACCAACAATGACAAAGCACTCCGGTCGGGAGTTGCCGTGCCAAGCCGCGGCAGGACGACCTGTCGCCTGCCGCAAAGGCACATTCTACTGACTGGGTATGGCTGCGAAAAAAATCATGGTGCTTTTGGGGCACCCCGACAAGAGTGGTTTTTGCGGGGAGATGGCAGACGCGTACGAGTCCGCTGCTCGCGCGGCAGGGCACACGGTGGAGCGCATGAATGTCGGTGAGATGCAATTCGATCCAATACTCCATCGCGGCTATCGTGAGCAGCAGGACCTCGAACCAGACTTGGTTCGCTTTCAGCAGCTTGTAACTTCATCCGACCATTTTGTCGTCGTGTATCCCGTGTGGTGGGTAGGGATGCCCGCGCTTTTGAAAGGCCTTTTTGATCGAGCGTGGCTTCCTGGCTCAGCCTTTCGCTACATCAAGACAAAAACCGGGAAGCGCACTATCTTCTGGCACCGGCTTTTTAGCGGCAAGACCGCGCGCATACTTATGGCAAGCGGGACGCATCCACTCCTTGTGCGCTTTCTGCCGGGCAATGTGAACGCGCAACTCAAGTGGGGGATTCTCTGGTTCGCGGGCTTTTCCGTGCGAACCAAGTGGTTTGGTCCATCAGAAAACATCCCAGAAGCGCGCAAAGCCCGTTGGCTGGCGCAAGTCCGTGAGCTGGGAAGGAACGGCGCCTAAAGCTCAGGCCCCGGCTCCACGCCTACGTCTTCTTCCGTATGATGAAAAAAGGCGTCATTTCTTTCGACTGCCCGGCGGGGTTGTCTTTCAGGATCTCCTGCGTGAATTTTTCCGTGATGCTGTATCCTGCGATGCCGAGCGTGAACGAACCGCGGTAATTGGCATCAACTATCGCGACGTCGGTACCGAACCGGTCTCGGACCTCCGCCGCGACTTTCCAAGGCTTGAGCGGCGCAAGCTTGGCGTAGTGGAGGTAGGGGTACAAGGAGAAGGACATGGGGCAGTCGACCGATTTTGCCAGTTTGCCGACCAGATAGTAGAACGCTCCGTGGATACCGAGCGGGCGCGTGAGAGCGGCAACGGCGGCGGCGAATATGGCGCGCGGATAACCAGCTTCCTCGATGAGAAGCTGCATGGCCATGGCGGTCCCGTGGCCGAACCCCCTGAAGTCTTTGGTGTGTATCTTATTTTGGACGCGCCGCGACAAGAGGCGTGCAAGCCAGCCAACTTTGATGGTGCGGTAGGGTAGTATCCGTCCTTGGGTCATCGCGACGACCTTTTCACTGATAAAGAGAAAATCGCCCGTTTGGATGTGGGGCCGTACGTACAGTTCGAGAACTTCCATGAGATCATCGTGCTCGGTGATCAAGCGGGTCTTTATGGGGAGTCGGAGATATGTGGTACCTCCGACGATCGCCTCAAGGCTCTTGCCCGCGTTGGCCTTGAACGAGTACTGCGGCATCTCAGCAGTAAGCGCTCTCGTCGTTACGCTATTGTTCGCCTGGCCCATTGTAAATAGCTTTGTGCCGCTTCACTTCGATGACCGTATTGTTATCGTCGACAAACACAACGACGGGATCGAGGTCCTTGAGCTCGGACGGTTCGATCCATGCCTCTGCGAGTACGATGATCTTATCACCTGGCTGGAAATGCCGTGCGGGTGGGCCATTCAAGCATATATCGCCATTTCCTTTTTTGCCGGCCATGACATACGTCTGCCAGAAGACGCCGTTCGAGACGTTCGTTATGTTGACGTACTGGAACGGCCGAATGCCGCTCTTCTCCAGCAACGCTTCATCGATGGTGATCGAGCCGACGTAATTCAGATCGGCCTTCGTAACGGTGGCTCGATGTATTTTTGCCATGCACGTGCGTATGAGCATACTTGTGAATTATTGTACTACTCTGGCGCGGTGGCGCAAACGCAGCGTTTTCGCTAGTATTGTCCAATGTCACTCAGTATTGGCACGGAACGCACTTGCCCCAACACATACTCTCGCAGCCATAGTTTCTCGGTTTGAACTTAGTCTGCAATGCTGGTATTATTACGTAGATGCGGCAGGTCCTCCTCGTTGCACTCGGCGTCGTATTCGCCGTCAGCCTTATTATCGGCCTTTTCGCACTGAACCATGCGAATCAGGAGCAAATAGAGCTTACATCGCGCCTGCAGTCTCGTAGCCAGGTCCTAGCTGACTCTCTCGCGGAGAGCATCGAGCCGTCATACAATACACGGGCGACGAGCACGGTGCAGCGAATCATAGATCGATTCGTGAGCAGTGAGCGACTTTCCGGTATCGGCGTTTTTGATAACCTTGGCGCCGTTGTCGCCTCGTCACAAGATCTGCCGCTCTCCGATGAGGGGATGTTGGTCGCGACCGTAATGGACAGCGACGAGGCTCGGGGAGATTTCGTACGTCAAGGCGGAAACACCTATTACGTACACGCGATACCGCTTCACGAAGACGGGCGTGTCGTCGGCGCGCTCGCCGTCGCTCAAAATGCCACCTATATTGACGAAAGCATACGCGACATTTGGCTCGATAGTTTCATCCGATGGCTTTCTCAAATCCTTGTATTCGCGGTTGCGATTATTGTTCTTGTGCGATGGGTATTTTTTCGCTCGATCACCGCAATGGTCGAATCGCTGCGGGCGGCTCGCAGGGGCGGCGCGCCATTCGACATGGTGTCGGACTCGAGTTTCTTTAAACCGCTTGCAGGAGAGATCTCGAAAGTAACAAGGAGCTTGCGGCAGGCACGACGGTCAGCGAGCGAGGAGGCTCGCATGCGTCTCGAAAAGATAGATTCGCCGTGGACAGCTGAGCGGCTCGAGGAATTCATAAAAGCGCACCTCAAAGACAGGCCGATATTCGTTCTCTCCAACGGTGAACCCTACGTTAACGCCAAAGTAAAGAATGGAATAGAGTGGAGAGTCCCGGCTGGCGGTGTGATCACGGCTATCGAGCCCGTGATGGAGGCCTGCGGAGGTATGTGGATCGCCCACGGCAGCGGCGATGCCGACAAAGAAACGGCGGACGCGGAGGGCAAGCTCCGGGTGCCTCCCGACGAGCCAAAGTACACGCTCAAGCGCGTTTGGCTCACGCCAAAAGAGATACAAGGGTATTACAACGGATTCTCGAACGAGGCGCTCTGGCCGCTATGCCATATGGCTCATGTGCGCCCGCAGTTCCGCCGCGAGGATTGGACGGAGTATCGCAAGGTGAGCGGCCTTTTTGCGAAGACGCTGCTCGACGAGGTGCGTCATGTCGAGCGGCCGATCATCCTCATCCAGGACTACCATCTCGCACTCGTCCCCGCGCTCATAAAAAAGAGCCGTCCCGACGCGCAGGTCGCGCTATTTTGGCATATCCCATGGCCGAGCGCGGCACAGTTCAGCATTTGTCCGTGGCGAACGGAGATACTCGAGGGCATGCTCGGCGCGGACCTCGTCGGATTTCAAACACAGCAATACTGCAATAATTTCATGGACACGGTCGCGGGTGAGGTCGAGTCGCGCATCGATTACGAACACTTCTCCATTTTCCGGGACGAGCATCGCACGTTCGTCAAACCCTTTCCCATATCCATTGCCTTTCCCGGAAGCGCCGAGCGGCTGGAAGAACCCGATCGGAGCATTCTCGATGGCCTGAATATCCATACCTCGCATCTCGCGCTCGGCGTTGATCGCCTCGACTACATCAAGGGAATTCCGGAGCGCCTCCGAGGCATCGAATTTCTCCTCGACGCGTATCCGGGATATCGCGGAAAGCTCACCATGCTGCAGATCGCCTCCCCCACCCGCGGCTCAGTCGAGAAGTACGCGGAGTATCGTGAGCTCGTGAGGAAAGAGGCGCAGCGCATCAACGAGAAATTTGGGACACACGCCTGGAAACCGGTCGTCCTCGAGGAGAAAAGCTATTCCCATGCGGAGCTCCGACAGCTCTACCAGTTGGCGGACGTATGCGTTGTCACATCGCTGCATGACGGCATGAATCTTGTTGCTAAGGAATATGTTGCAGCCCGTAATAACGAAACGGGGGTGCTCGTCCTTAGTCAATTCGCGGGTGCATCGAGGGACCTCAAGGGAGCGCTCATCGTGAACCCCTACAGTGCCGAGGAAACATCGGCAGCACTTCACACCGCTCTTACAATGCCGAAGGCCGAACAGCACCGACGTATGAAGACGATGCGCGCCTCGGTCCGCGATTACAATATTTATCGTTGGTCGGCGGAACTTATCAAGGCTCTTTCTCGACTCGACTAACATGGACGATGCAATGAAGCAGATGCCTGCTCTTCTTGCACGCGTCAGAAAAGACGGGTTCCTTCTCATGCTTGATTTTGACGGCGTTCTTGCCCCTCTCGTCGTGCGACATGACCGTGCGCGGATGTTGCCACACACACGCCATCTGCTCGCGGCATGCGCGCGGCGCGGCCGCATCGTTGTCATTTCCGGGCGTTCGCTCTCTGACGTACGCTCACGCGTCGGCCTTGCGAGCGTATGGTATGCGGGCAATCATGGCGCCGAGTGGAGAATGGGAAAGGCGCGCGGGCGCGAAAAAACCTCACGTGCCGCGGATGCGAAGCTTCGCGAGGCGCGCAATGCATTCATCGAACTTTCGAGGCGTTACTCCAGCGTTATCGTCGAGGACAAAAAGTTGACCTTCAGCGTGCATTTCCGCTCGCTCGCTCGCTCGCTCGTGACGCAGTTTAGAAAAGACGCAGAGCGCGTCGCAAAAAGATTCAGACGCGTGCTCGATATCGCCGAAGGGAACGAACATATTTTCAATATCCGCTCGCACACAAGCCGCACCAAAGGCGACGCGGTGCGCCTCGCGCGCAGATGCGCGCCCACAAAAGCCGTACCGATATACATCGGCGACGACATGACCGACGAAGACGCCTTCGGAGCACTTTTGCGAGGTATCACGATACGCGTGGGCAAACATCGTGGGAGCGCCGCGCACCTTTTCGTCCGCACGCGTGAGGACGTTGACACCATTCTCTCTTTGCTCGCAGATCATTGACAGGCTCACCCTTCGTTCATATCGAGCACCAAGGCACCCCACGTGAATCCCTGCGCGCCTTGCCCTTCGCCTGTCTCCGGATTAAAACATTCGCGGAAGCCAGATTTTTCCAGAAGCGCGACACTTTTCTCGCGGATGTTGGCCGCCTCAGTATTATATCCATAGCGCAAAAGACCCCGATAAATGAACCAATGCGGCGCCATCCACACAGAACCGCGCCACGAGAACCCGTTGGTGTAGCCCTCGGCACGATACGATTTCTCTTTTTTGGAAACCGTCCGTATGCCAAAAGGAGCGTAAAAGGTATCGGGATCGAGAAGATGCGTGCGCACGAGTGTTTCAGCCTCGCCAACTGAGTAGAGTCCGGCAAAAAGGGGCGCGAAGTGCGCCCACGTCGCGACGGTGAGCAGCTGATAATCCGCGCCGGTGGCCGACCAGTACGCGCCATTCTCAAAGAGGCGCTCGCGCATGGCACTTGCGATGAGTTCGGCGTGCAGATTCGCAAAGTGCTCGCCGTCATTGTGCTTGAGGAATGAAGCGATGTGGCCGAGCGCGCGCAAGTTCTCGACGAGTATCGCGTTGAACGGCGCATCCTTGACCCAAAAGTAATTGCGCATACATAACTCCGCATCGAAATTGCAGGCAGTGTTTTCGTCGACAAGCTTGGTGCGAAGCGCGAGATGTTCTTTGTAGGAAATATCGGGGGCGGCAAAGAGCGGCGCGTCGAATCGTGGTGAGTTATCCTCACCTGATTCGTCGGGATTGATGATGCCGATGAGATGATGGTCGCGCGGGTCGCGCTTTTCGATGAGGAAGCGGTAATATAAGAGAAGGGAGGGATAGACAGACTCGAGGAAAGCCCTGTCGGGGTTGCGGCGGTGTATTTCCCACACAGCGTAAGCGAGCATCGGCGGCTGGGTGAGCGAACTCGTCCCCTCGACGCCCCAGCGAAATAAATGCAGGATCCCGGGCATCCAATAGATGATATGCGGTACCATGCCGCCCTCGAACTGCTTGGAGAGCAGCGAGCGCATCTCCGCCCGCGCCGCTTCAGGGTCGAATTGCGCAAGAATGATGGCGTGGAAGCACGAGTCCCAAAGCCATTGGTACGGGTAGTGTTCTTCCGAGGGTATGGTGTATTGATACCCTCCGGTTATCCGCCGATTCTTTTCCAAGAGTCTTCTTGCTTCCAGCAAAATGTTCATAGGTCGAGTATAGCAAAGAGCCGCGGGGTGATCGATAATTCTTGTTTGCTGCGGCATCAAATCTCTGTGGATGGCGCAAACGCAGCGTTTTCGCTGGTATTGTCCAATGTCACTCAGTATTGGCACGGAACGCGCTTGCTCCAACACATAGTCTCGAGTGTCATACCGTTCGTCTTCATTATCAAGTTTCCACCACCCCGTTATGAGCGGATTATCTTGAATCGCAACGAGAAGGGGAGAATACTTCGATCCATACCAAAGGATTGAGGAAGAAAATCAAGCAATGTCTCCCCCGCTCTTAATATGGGGCTTAGTTGAACTGTACTTCGAAGTTGTACATGCCCATGGCACAAACTCCTCGGAGTGTAGTACCGCTTTTTTGAGGCGGTATTTCAATTTCGGTTACACCCGATGGTGGCAGCATTGAACGATATCCAACGGCGGGAATGGTAAGTGCGGCCGTGCAATCAAACGTTCCGTTGGTTTGCATGCGCAGTACCGTCGGCATATCTGCTTTTGCGGCCGTAAGGTGGGGAAGATACTTGCCCTTGGCGGTTATATCGATGAACTGAGTGCCATGACCGACATACACATTTTCAACCGTAGCAATTTCAGGGCTTCTCGTTGCGAACATGAATGCTCCGGCGATAAGTGCACTGGCAACGAGTATGGATATCACTGTTGATTTCATAGTGTTAGAAGCTGAAGAGGGGATTGATAATTCCTGCGGCCACGAGACTGTTGATGAGGTTAAATAGCCCGAAGAATATCACCACGAGCCCTGCCGTTTTGAAGAAGATTCCGGACTGCGCTTTCTTGTGAATTGCAAGAGAACTGAAACTCAAGAGCGCGAGCACGGGCAACGTGCCCAATGCAAACGCTGACATTGTCAACGCCCCCATCCAGAAACTGCCTGTTGTGAGCGTATAGATCTGCATTGATTGCGTGAACCCGCATGGCAGAAAGAACGTCGCGATACCCAGAAGAAGAGGTGTGAGGTTGTGATTGATATCTTTCAGTCGATTAATCCGATTTCCAACGATGCCGGGGAGTGCCACTTGCCATCGTTTCATCCACGGGAATATGTCAAGAAGATTTATACCGAGTATCAAGAGAACGAGGGCAACGATGAAACCCAGCACGAACATCCCGGTAGATCCGAGTGCGAAGGCAGAACCGAGTGCTCCGATCACCCCTCCGAGAATAAAGAAGGACGCGAGCCTGCCAATGTGGAAGAGTATCTGCGGACGAATTTTATCTCCCTCTTTTGCGAAGTTTGCCGACATCGAGAGCACGAGTCCGCCAACGACCGCCATGCAGGTCGATACCGAGGCGATAAGACCGATAACAAATGCTGTGCCGTACGTTACGTTCGATGTGGTGACGAGATTCACGACCCCAAGCTTTTGCAAGATGATAAAGAGCGCGATGAACGCCCCTGCAATGGGAAGTGCCAGCGTGAATTCAGACCACTTCGCCGCATGCTGTTGCACTTCTGTCGATAGCATGTATCCGTGTTTTCTGAGAACTTCCGTGAGATCTCGTGCGACATGTTCGTGCGTCTTGTCCCCGAATTCTCCTGTGACTTGGACGTTATTGCGCGAGAGCGTTGCGACCGCACTCGATACTTCCGCGATGTCTTCAAGTTCGCTTTTGATCAGGACCGGACATGCGGGGCAGTGCATTCCAGTCACATGAAATGTGTACGTTTTCATACTAGAGTTGTTTTGCTTTGAGACGGAGCGCATTCCCGACGACGGAGAGGCTTGATAATGCCATCGCGAGTCCAGCAAACACGGGAGAGAGAAGCCATCCGAAAATTGGGAAAAACAGACCCCCGGCAAGCGGGATCCCGACGACGTTGTAGATGAACGCGAAGAAGAGATTTTGCTTGATCCCGCGCATTGTCATTTTTGAGAGCTTGATCGCTTTCACTAATTTCGAGATGTCGCCGTGTAGAAGTGTGATGCCTGCGGACTCTATCGCCACATCAGTCCCTGTCGCCATCGCGATGCCGACGTCCGCTTGCGCAAGCGCTGGCGCGTCGTTCACGCCATCGCCAGCCATTGCGACGATCTTTCCTTGGGATTGCAGTTCTTTGACCTTCTTGAGCTTGTCTTCAGGAAGTACTTCAGCGAATACCTCATCAATGCCGACTTGTTTTGCGATATACGTCGCGGTGTTCTTATCATCGCCGGTAAGCATGACCGTTTTGATGCCGAGTTTGTGGAGACTTTTTATCGCCTCGACAGCTTCAGTTTTTATCGCATCCGCCACAAGAATGCTCGCAAGCACGCGATCCTTCGTTGCGAGGAGAATAGGCGTCTTTCCATCCCGAGTTTCTTTCTCAAGTGACGCAGAGTCGAATGATATGCCGAGGTCTCTTGCAAGCGCTGCATTTCCTGCGTAGTACTCGATACCATCGATAGTTCCCTTGAGTCCTTTGCCTTTGATGATCTCGAAACGGTGTACTTCTTGAAGTGGTGCATGCTTCGCCTTTGCGTACGCTACAACGGCATGGGCTATGGGGTGCTCGGATTTATTTTCGAGGGAGGCTAGAATCGATACGATTTTGTCGTCCGCTTCGCCCGATGAGTTATGGATCGAAGTAAGCTCTGGCTTTCCCTTAGTGATCGTTCCCGTCTTATCGACGACGACGATATTCACTTTGTGCAGCTTTTCCAGCGTAGCCGCGTCCTTGATGAGAATCCCTTCCTTAGCCCCCTTGCCGACGCCTACGATGATCGCCAAGGGTGTCGCAAGTCCGAGTGCACACGGGCACGCTATTACGAGAATGCCGACGAACGATACGAGCCCGAATGATAGGGCCTGTGCGAAGCCCAAATACATGGTTCCAAGGGCCAGCCAGCCTCCGAGCGTGAGTACCGCGAGTAGAAGTACCGTAGGTACGAAGATGCTTGAGATCTTGTCCGCAAGCGCCTGAATTGGTGCGCGGCTCCCTTGTGCCTCCTCGACCATCTCTATGATGTGCGAAAGTAGTGTCTCAGAGCCGACCTTTGTGGCCTTGAACGTGAATGCTCCCGTAGTGTTGATCGTCCCAGCAACGACAGTACTACCCTCGGTCTTCTCTGCCGGTATAGGTTCGCCGCTGACCATTGATTCATCGACGAACGAGGACCCTTTCACGAGCACGCCGTCCACAGGGATCTTTCCCGCAGGCTTTACGACGACAAGGTCGCCATGCACTACCTGTGAGACTGGGATCTCGTGCTCTTTTCCGTCCCTCATCACAAGCGCCGTCTTTGCCTGAAGATTGAGAAGTTTCTCTATCGCGTCGCCGGTCTTG
>MFKV01000025.1 GCA_001781105.1 Candidatus Kaiserbacteria bacterium RIFCSPHIGHO2_01_FULL_54_36
CCCATACTTCCGGCAAGGAATATGCGGACAGCCGCTACCAGCGCAGCTTTCGCATTGTGGCGGACCACATGCGTGCGGCGACCTTCATCCTCGGCGACGGCGTGAAGCCATCGAATACCGAGCGCGGCTACGTTTTACGCCGGCTCATTCGCCGAGCCTCGCAGCATGCGCAAAAGCTCGGGCTCACGGCGGATAAAGCAGAGGACAGCGCATTGGTGCGATGTGCCATCGACCTCATAGAGAAGTACAAGCAGGCGTATCCGGAGCTCTCGAGCGAAGAGAGCTATCAGCACATTACCGAAGAGATCTGGAAAGAAGAGGTGCAATTCGCACGTACGCTGGAAGCGGGCCTGCGAGAATTTGAAAAGGTTGCAAAAGGAGGAAGTATCTCAAGCGATGACGCATTTGTCCTTTTTACGACCTTCGGTTTCCCCTTTGAGATGACCAAAGAGCTTGCGCAGGAGCGAAGTATCTCGTTCGATGAATCGGGCTTCAAGATGCTCATGAAAAAACACCAGGACATCTCGCGCGCCGGTATCGAGCAGAAATTTAAAGGCGGCCTGGCAGACACTTCAGAAAAGACGACCCGTCTGCATACCGCGCACCATCTACTCTTGAAGGCGTTGCAGATAGTGCTTGGCTCGGAGGTAAAGCAGCGCGGATCCAACATCACGCAAGAGCGCCTGCGCATCGACTTCTCATATGGCGCGAAGATGACGAAAGAACAAATTGCAGAGGTGGAGCGCATCGTCAATGAAAAGATACAAGAGGGGATCCCGATGACGCGTTCTACTATACCGAAAGATGAGGCGGAGAAGCTCGGTGCAGAGCACGAATTCGGAGCCAAGTATCCTGACATGGTCTCTGTGTACTCACTTGGGCCCGTCGGTGCCACTGCTGAAGATCCGCGATTCGACAAGGCCTTCTCGATCGAATTTTGCGGCGGCCCGCATGTCCAGAACACTCGCGAGATTGCTGATGGTTTCAACCCCTCGACTCCGCTCGGGGCAAAATTTAAAATTTTGAAAGAAGAGGCAGTAGCGGCAGGTATTCGGAGAATCAAAGCTGTATTGCAGTAAGTTCGAATCTACAAATGATTCGAATCTGCGAATGACTACGAATGAATGCAATTCGTAGATATTCGTAGGCTTCAGATGAATTGTCAATTCGGACTGCTATACTGAAGCTGCAATGTTCGGAATACATCTCGGCGGGAAACACGAGAAGGTTATTGCCGTTGCCGATATCGGCAGCGGTAGCGCTGCCGTCGCGCTCTTGGCGCGCGGCGATGACAATAGAATGCGCATCCTTGGGGCTGAACGGAGAGTTTTGCCATACGAAGAGCGCGCCTCCGAAGCGACCGTCGCAGGCATCGGCAAGCAGCTCGTCGAGGCAGGGCAGCACGTACTGGAGCGCCACAAAACGAAAAATGGCGCACTTCCCTCGGCAGTGTATGCCGTCATACGCGCGCCCTGGGCTCGCTCTAAAACGGTGCGCACGCGCTCGAAGTTTGAACAGGAGACGCGCATCACTGGCGATATGATCGGGGGCCTTGCGCACCAAGGGCTTGGCGAAGACACCGAGCTCGATCACAACAACATTTTGGAGGCGAGTGTCATACGAGTGGAATTAAATGGATACCCAACAAATCAGCCTGAGGGCAAGGCCGCCTACGATCTATCGGTCGCAGCCCTCATCTCGGATTGCGATCCAGGCATGCGCTCGACACTCACGAGCTCATTGAGCCAGCTCTTCGGAGCGCCCACGCCTCTCATGCGCTCCGGCACGCACGCGCTGCTTTCCGTCTTGCGCGGCAGGCCCGGCGAACCAAGGAATTATCTTATCGTTGATATGGCAAGCGAGGGTACCAACCTCATTGTGATGCGCGACGGCATCACGGCAGACCATGCATTCATCGCCGAAGGCAAACATTCGATACTGAAGCGCATTACCGGGAGTGGCATGCCCGAAGACACATTGAGCAAGCTTCGGATGATCGCGCGCGGAGATTGCAACGATCCGACGTGCGCGAGCATCTCTGAAGCGATGGGGAAAGCAGAGCCCGAGCTCGTGCGAGTATTTGGGGAGACGATGGGAAAGCTCGTGACGCGCGAACGCCTACCCAATGACCTCATACTTGCAACCCACGGCGACCTTATTCCGTGGCTTTCCACTTTCTTCACCCGCATTGACTTCACCCAGTTCACGACGACGACACAGCCATTCCAGGTAGACGCGCTGGAGCCGGCTGATTTTGCGCACTGGGCGCTACCTGAGGCGGGCGTTGATGTGGATACTGGGCTCTCTATCGCCTCCGCACTTGTCAACATTGAGGAAAGCCGGGCCTAATTTCTTGGTATACCCCGTGAGATAATTATCCTCATCCGGAACTGTATAATTAAAAGATCGCTATCTCACGGGGTATACTAAACCACAATCATGGCTAAGGATTATTTCCAAGATATCACTCCGCCGGGAGGCGGAGGCCCAATAAGGCCTTCCACGCCGGGCCCTGATCAAGGAGCGCCTACGCCTCCACCCCAAGATCACGACGAGGCGCAAAGCGTCCCGATCCACATAACAGAAGTGCCTGACGCAGAACCGGAACCAGTGACTGGTATGGGCGCCGTTTCAGATCCGAGCATCCGCGGTATACGCAATATTTCCGCTCCTACCCGAATCCGCCCGCGACTCGACCCAGACGTTCGCGCAATGCCCGGGGTCGGCTTAGGTGGCCTTCCGCCGAAGCCGCGCCAGCGTTTTTCTCGCTTGTGGATCTGGGCGCTTGCAGCGCTCTCCTTGCTCGTGCTCGGATCGCTGTTTCTCTTTATATTCCGTTCGACCAAAGTCACGGTCACTCCAAAATCGGAAGTGGCGACCCTCACCGGTACCTCTCCTCTCATAGCACGTGCGGCGGAGGGCGAGTCCTCCGATGTGCTTACCTATACCGTGCAGATGTCTGACCTTGAGGATTCTGAAGTGGTGCCTGTGCAAGGAACAACGCACGTCGAGACAAAAGCCTCAGGCTCCATCACGGTGTACAACAGCTACTCTGCCTCGCCAGTCCGGCTTGTGAAAAACACACGCTTCGAAGGGCAGGGCGGGCTTATATTCCGCGCCCCAGCTGACGTCGTGGTCCCAGGCCGCTCCGGCACTAACCCAGGAAGCATCAATATCACGGTCGTTGCAGATGAGGCAGGTGAAAAGTACAACATTCCGCCTACGGCGCGCTTTACGCTTCCGGGCCTTAGGTCGACGGCGGCAATGTACTCTGGCGTATACGCAAAGTCCTCCGCTGCGATGGTGGGCGGATTTTCTGGCGACCGGCCGGGCGCCGCGCCTGGCGCGCTCGAATCCGCGGTCGCACAAGTCCGTTCGCGCCTCGAGGCAAAAGCGCGCGAGTCAGCACTTGCGCAGGCGGGCGACAACGCGACGATCTTCCCTGAGCTCGTTGCAATTTCCTATCAGACACTACCCAATACGACAGAGGCTGGGGGAGGAGTGCGCATCCATGAAAAAGCGCACATCGAGATTCCCGTCTTTCCTTCCGAATCCCTTGCACACGCGATTGCGGAATCCGCCGGCATCAATGCCGATATGCCCGTCATATTTAAGCCCGGCGATGACTTTGCCGTGCAAGTAGCCTCAACGACTCCTCGCTTGGGGCAAGCGCTCACGTTCTCTGTCTCTGGGAGTGGACTTGTAGTCTGGAAAGTAGATGCGGGAGCGCTCAGTGAGGCCCTCATGGGCCGCAGCAGTGATGCTTTCCAGGGAATAGTCAATGGCTTCCCGAGCGTCCAAGAAGCGCACGCGCGCATCGAGCCGTTTTGGAAAAGTACCTTCCCAGCCAAGGCCTCCGACATCAAGATCATCCTCGTGGAACCTGAAGCGGCGCGCTGACGTTGACTACAGGCCTTTTGGCTGATACACTCCTGCGTGCAGATATGACCGAACCAGAGGTTGTCGTGGGAGTCGTCGATGAGGCGCTTCCCAACACTCTTTTTCGCGTAAAGCTCGAAAACGGCAAGGTGATGGCGTACCTCGCCGGCAAGATGCGACTGCATAGAATCAAAGTGCTTGTCGGCGATCGCGTTGAGGTGCGCTTGGACCCGTATGGTGGCCGCGCCCGGATCACGAGGCGCCTATAACCAACCTACATGAAGGTGAAGTCCTCAGTCAAAAAGATCTGTACGCATTGCCACATGGTTAAGCGCCGAGGGCGATTGTGGGTTATTTGCAAGAATCCGCGGCACAAGCAGCGGCAAGGATAAAGACTTTAACGTTTTAAAATTTGAAAGCTAGATCATGCGTATCGCAGGAGTTACCATACCGGATGAAAAGCACCTAGAGATCGGGCTTACTTCTATTTTTGGAGTGGGCCGCTCGCGCGCACAAGCAACACTTAAGTCGCTCAGGATCGACGCCGACAAGCGCCCCAAGCAACTCTCTCCCAAGGAAGAGGCGGCGCTTCGCGAAGCCATCGAAAAATTCAGCGTCGAGGGTGAATTGCGCCGCGACATTTCCACCAACATCCGCCGACTCAAAGACATCAAGTCCTATCGAGGCAGCCGTCACGCGAAGCACTTGCCTGCGCGGGGCCAGCGCTCCAAGACTAATTCGCGCACCGTGCGAGGAAACGTGCGTAAGACCATGACGAGCGGCCGCCGTAAGCTCGAGAAAACATAAAGAAGATGTTATGAGCAAAGCGAATTACATATTCTTTACCCTGTTAAATCGCGGCTCTGCCGCGCCTTCGCCCGTGGCGAAGGATTTAACAGGGTGTAAGTTCTTGCTAAACTCGCATACGCTCGTTAAGCAAAACTAACATGGGGAAAAAAAGAATAATCAGAAAATCGGGCGGCACGGTGGACCAGGGGCTCAAGTCCCGCTCTCTTGCGCGCGTCGCCAAGAAGAACGTGGCTGCGGGCACGCTCCACATCCACGCGACCTACAACAATACGAAAGTGATGCTTGCCGACAAGAACGGCAATGCCATAGCATGGTCTTCCTCTGGTGCGTTAGGTTTTTCCGGAGCCAAAAAGGGCACTCCGTTCGCGGCTGCAAAAGTAGGGGAGCTCGTCGGAGACAAGGCAGCGATCATTGGGGTCAAGGAAGTAGACGTGGTTATCCGTGGCGTCGGTGCTGGGCGCGAATCCGCACTCCGCGGTTTTGCCGGAAAAGGAATTGATGTCACACGCATCGCCGACGACACTCCGATTCCCCACAACGGCCCGCGCCCACCGAAGCCTCGCAGAGTATAAGTTCCAATCTACAAATGTATGCAAATCTACAAATGTCTACGAATAAGATTCTCGCGAATTTGTAGCTATTTGTAGATTCGGATTATTCGTTGATTCGTATATATGCTTTTAATCAAATCAAAATTCAAGATCGCAAAGCGCTTGGGTGCCGCGGTCTTTGAGAAGACGCAATCGCAGAAATTCGCGCTTTCGGAGGCGCGTACACCAGCAAAGAAGGGTAGGGGTGGCAGAGGAGACGGAAGCGATTACGGCCGCCAACTCCTCGAGAAGCAACGCGTGCGCTTCACCTATGGCATTTCAGAGCGACAGCTAGCAAATTACGCCGAGGCCGCTTTTGCCGACAAGAACCCCTCTGAAAGCTTACACCGTGCGCTCGAGATGCGCGCCGACTCAGCTGCGTACCGCGCAGGGCTCGCCTCCACGCGCCGCGCAGCACGGCAGGCGGTTTCGCACGGGCACATCACGATCAACAGCAAACGCACCAAAGTCCCTTCCTACCGCGTGAAAAAAGGCGATATCATCGCTATCCGCGAAGGAAGCAGGCAAAGCCCGCTATTCGCAGGCTTGGCTGAGAACAAAGCGGAGAACACGCGTACAATTCCGCAGTGGCTCGACGTTGATCTCAATCTTCTTACAGTGGAGGTAAAAGGCGAGCCGACGTACAACGCTGTAGAAACGGGTTTGGATTACGCGACGGTGTTTGAGTTCTACAGCAGATAGTGGTATACTGGCGCGCGTTTTGCGTATTTTTTGAGTTTCCAATTATTTATTAGATATTTAGACAGGATATCCTAACAGGTCCATCATCCTATGTCAGATTACCACATCGCATTGCCCAGTAAGCCGCGCGTCGTCTCCGAGTCAGAGCGAAGCGGCACGTATGAAATAGACGGCCTCTATCCGGGCTACGGCTACACGCTCGGCAACTCCTTGCGCCGCATTATTCTCTCTTCGCTCCCAGGCGCAGCTATCACGCATGTCAAGATCCCTGGCGTTGCGCACGAATTTTCTACGATCGACGGCGTCAAGGAAGATGTCGTTACTCTATTGCTCAATATACGCCGGATCCGCCTTAAGCTCCTCACCGACGAGCCGCAAACGATACTGCTCTCTTTCAAAGGCCCTAAGGAAGCGACCGCAGCTGACCTCAAACTCCCGGGGCAGGTAGAGATACTGAATCCCGAACAGCACATTGCGGATGTTACCGGCAAAACCAACCTCGAGCTCGAGCTTCGCGCAGAGCGCGGCTTGGGCTACATTGCAAAGGAAATGCACCAAAAAGAGCGCGTCGAGATCGGCACTATCGCGCTTGATGCGATCTTCTCTCCGATCCGCCGCGTCAACTACGAGGTAGAGAACATGCGCGTGGGAGACCGCACGGATTTCAATCGATTGCGAATTGTCATTGAGACCGATGGCACGCTCGCGCCGCGCGAAGCACTCGAGCGCTCCATCGAGACCATGATCCACCAGCTCAAATCCATCGTCGGCTTCAAGGAGGACGAAGCGCAGGAGGTACTCATGGGAGTGCCCGAATCACGGAGCGCGCGTGAAGACAAGGGAGCCGCTCTCGACGCCGAAGTACTGAAGACGCGCATCACGGAATTGAGCATGCCGCAACGCGTAGAGATGGCGCTCGACAATGCCTCGATCCGCACCGTCGGCGGGCTGGTGCGCAAGCGCGAGGACGACCTCCTCGCGATCGAGGGCCTTGGGCAGAAAGGCTTGCAAGACATCAAGCGCGCTCTCTCCAACATGGGGCTGACCCTTCGCTCAGATAAATAACATGAGGCATCATCGTGCACACAGGACCCTGGGGAGAGTTAAGCGCCAACGCGTGGCACTTCTTCGCAGCCTCGCACGATCGCTCGTCATTAGTGAGGGGATCACCACGACCATTGCGAAAGCGAAAGAGCTACGCCCATTCGTCGAGCGCCTCGTTTCAAAGAGCAAGGACGGCACGCTCGCTTCGCGAAGAGCGATCATGGTGCAGATCGGTGACGCTACCAAAAAGCTCTATCAAGTGAGTGAGCGCTATGCAAAGCGAAATGGTGGCTACACACGCATTGTACGCCTCGGACGTGTGGGGAAGCGTGTTATGGAGTCCGCCCGAATAGAGTTCATACAGTAATTATGGAAACGAAAGATACCTACTCTATTGACGCTGCAGGCCGCACCCTCGGGCGGGTCGCATCAGAAGCCGCGAAAGCGCTGATGGGCAAGATGTGCGCCGACTATACGCCCAACAAAAGCTCGGGCGTGAAGGTGACCGTTATCAATGCAAAAAAGCTCTATATCCGCGAGCGCAAACGCATGCAAAAGATCTACACTACCTATTCCGGATATCCAGGTGGGCAGAAGTCAGAAAGCCTGGCTTCGCTCAATGCCAGAAAGCCGGGAGAGGCGCTCAAGCGCGCCGTACAGCGAATGTTGCCGCGCAACACCATGCTCAACGGGCGCTTGAAGAATTTAACCGTCACTGAATAGGTATATGGCAGACAAACGATACACAGAGGCAGTTGGGCGCCGCAAGACGGCGACCGCACGCGTGCGCCTCACGGATGCTAAAACTTCTTCAATGACAGTGAACGGCAAGACCGCTGAGGAATATTTTCCGCTGCCTGGCATGGTCAGAGTAGCGTTTGCGCCTCTTCAGGTGCTCGGTGTGTCATATGCAGTATCAGCAAGAGTGCGCGGAGGCGGCCACAAAGCGCAGGCTGAATCCATCCGCCTTGGCATCTCACGTGCAATCGTGGAGCTTGTCCCCGAGCAGCGCAAAGACCTCAAGATCCGCGGATTCTTGAAGCGTGATCCTCGCGCCAAAGAGCGCAAGAAGTTCGGCCTCAAAGCCGCACGAAGGGCTCCTCAGTGGAGTAAACGATAAAAGAAAAGGGCCCGTGAAGAACGGGTCCTTTTTTCGTTTGCGCCGCCAGTGATTGATCAATGCTTCCTATCAGGAGGCTTGTCTTCATTTGCCTCTACGACCCGCTGCATCTGAAAGGCAGCGAGGCCAGCGAATGCCGCTAACATGTCCCTCAGCGGGGTGCAGCCAGTGCGGATGGAATAATCGATTTCTGCACAAATCGCGTGCGCGCATGCGGAGAGCATCATCGACATACTCGTACGCATTAGCGCTCGCTTCTCCTCAGGCAAATTCTCGATGAACCCTTCGATCTCCGATGGGAGTCGCCACTCCACCGCTCCCGTTTCGTCCGTTGAACGGGTGAGTGTTGTTTTCATTTTTCCTGCAGCCATGGTCACCTCCGTTAAGAACTTGTGACATATTGCAGCATGCAAGTAAGAAGTCAACGTCGATTCTTTTGTTTAACAGTATGAATTTGTTATACTCCACATCTCATGAAGAACGATCAAGAACAACAAGATGTCGAGTTTGAGCCAGAAGAGGAACTCGGCGATTTGGGCGCTGCGCAGGTGAAGATGAAAAAGCTGCGCGAGGAGCTTAAGGAGGCGCAAAAAAAGCGTGACGAGTATCTCGACGGCTGGCAGAGGTGCAAGGCGGATTCCATCAACGCTCGAAGGGATATGGAGTCAAGGTCTGCGCGGACGGCAGAGGCCCTCAGAGAAGCTCTGGTGCACGACATTATCCCTGCTCTCGACTCATTCGATATGGCAGCTGGCAGCGAAATATGGGCCAATGTCTCCGACGGCTTCAGGAGTGGTATGGAGCAGGTGCAGAGCCAGCTTCTGAATGCTCTCAAGAGCCACGGCATTGAACGCTATGGAAAAGTAGGGGGGCCATTCGACCATGCGCTGCACGAGGCGATCGAGGAGCGCGACGACATGCCGGGAGAATCGGGAACGATCGCCCGTATCATTCGGTACGGATATCGCAGCGGAGAAAAAGTCTTGCGTCCGGCGCAGGTTGTATTAAAATCTTGATTCACTATGTCAAAGATACTCGGAATAGATTTGGGAACGACGAATTCTGCGATGGCGGTAGTAAAGGCAGGTGAGCCGGAGATCATCGAGAACGCCGAAGGCGCACGCACGACTCCCTCGGTAGTCGCTGTCTCAAAGACAGGTGAGCGCTTGGTGGGGCTTTTAGCGAAGCGACAGGCAGTTACCAATCCCAAAAATACGGTCTATCAAATAAAACGCTTCATTGGGCACAATTTTGACGAGCCGGCGGTTGCGAAGGACCGCGCGTCAGTGCCTTTTGAGACCCAGAAATCCGCGAGCGGCGGAATTGAGGTCAAAATGGGCCAAGATGACAAAAAAGCGTGGTACCGCCCAGAAGAGCTCTCGGCGATGATATTGCAGAAGCTAAAAGCAGACGCCGAAGCGCGCCTTGGTGAGGCGATCACTGAGGCGGTCATTACGGTACCTGCGTATTTCAATGACGCACAGAGGCAGGCAACTAAGGATGCTGGCAAGATCGCAGGGCTTGATGTAAAGCGCATCATCAACGAGCCGACCGCCGCAGCCTTGGCGTATGGCTTTAACAAGAAGAAGAACGAGAAAATTGCAGTATTCGACTTCGGTGGCGGCACATTCGATGTCTCGGTACTTGAAGTAGGGGACGACGTGATAGAAGTGCGCTCGACCGACGGTGATGCACACTTGGGCGGTAAGGATATTGACCAGAAAATAATGGACTGGCTCGCCGATACATTCAAAAAAGAATCCGGTGTCGATGTACGCAATGATCCACTCGCGCGCCAACGCCTCGACGAGGCCGCCGAGAAGGCAAAGATAGAGCTCTCGAGCGCGGTGGACACCGAGATCAATATTCCTTTCATCACCTCGACCGATGCCGGCCCGCAGCACCTCCTCATCAAAATCAGCCGCGCCAAGCTTGAGGAGATTTCAAATGAATTTGTGGAGCGCGCCATGACTATCACCAAGCGTGCCATGGAGGCTTCGCCCTTTAAGGTCGCCGACCTCAACGAAGTCATCCTCGTGGGTGGGCAAACCCGCATGCCAGCCATTCAGCAAGCCGTCGAGAAATTCTTCGGCAAGAAGCCCAACATGAGCGTGAATCCAGACGAGGTCGTGGCAATAGGCGCGGCGATCCAGGGCGGCATACTGCAGGGCGACGTCAAAGACGTGCTGCTGCTCGATGTTATTCCGCTCTCGCTCGGCATCGAGACCATGGGAGGGGTGGCAACCAAGCTTATCGAACGCAACACAACGATCCCGACCTCGCGCTCGCAGACATTTTCGACTGCTTCTGACAATCAGCCGTCAGTAGAGATCCACGTGGTTCAAGGTGAGCGCCCGATGGCAGGAGATAATAAATCGCTTGGCCGCTTTAATCTCGACGGCATTCCACCAGCTCAGCGCGGCATGCCGCAGATCGAAGTCTCGTTCGACATCGATGCCAATGGCATACTCTCTGTAAAGGCCAAGGATAAATCAACCAACAAAGAGCAGTCCATCCGCATCGAAGCGACCTCCGGCCTCTCTGACGCCGAGGTAGAGAAGATGCGTAAGGATGCCGAGGCGAATGCAGAGACTGACAAAAAGAAGCACGAGCTCGTCGAGGCGCAAAATGCCGCAGACCAAGTGGTTTACGCAGCCGAGAAAGCGCTCAAGGAGCACGGCGGTAAGGTGAGTGAGGATATCAAAAAGAACGTGCAAGAAAAGTTAGATGCTCTCAAGGCTGCCCGCGGAAGCGGTGACGCTGCGGCTATCAAAACGGCTGCAGAGGCACTCTCGACTACCATGAGCGCGATAGGCCCCGCCGTCGCCAAAGCTAAAGCGGACGAGGAAGCGATGTCGAAAAATCAGACTCCACCGCCAGAGCCACCGCAGGACGATCAGAAGCCGCCGGAGGAGCCGAAGCAATAAAAAAAACAGCAGCATTTGTCAACATATCGTTGATGGTGCATCATTTGAAGTGGGACGCGAATGTCCTGATCATCCTAATAATGAGGAGGAGGCTGTGAATAGCACATTGACTCGGGAAATCCTTGAGGGCGTGGACCGTCTGTTCGAAGATCCCGCCCGCTGGACCTCGAAGTCCTTTACTCGGGACGCCAACGACCGACGGATCGGGTTCGGGATCAGGATCTTCAGCAAAAGGGCCTGCAAGTTTTGTTGCTACGCTGCGATCCGCGTTGTCGCTCGACGCATCGTCGGCAGCAGGTGGAAATCGCTCTCTGCCACAAAGGGTGTCCTGAAACACCTTAGACCCTTCGTTCTGGCTCGCGGCTACTACGACGTAGCCACGCTGAACGACGAAGGGGGCTACCTTGTCATGCGGGAGGTCATCAAGCAGGGACTCGCAACGGCGTAATTGGGCGAGGTGAGGCGAACATCTGCGACAAAGGGCGCCGCGTGTGGCGCCCTTTTGCTTTGTTACATATCGCATGGATGTCACAGCTGTGACATCCATGCGATATGCCTTGCCATCGTCTTCGTCTGATTGTTTTTGGCGTGACGTGCGGTTCATGAATAAATGGGGATATGTGTTGCACACTCCCGCGCCGCACATATAATGAACTGGATGAAAAACTACCCCATTAGAAAGCTGCCGCTTCTAACGGGGCAGGCCACAACATACACAATATGAAGAATTATTACGATTTACTGGGAGTATCCAAGACGGCAAGTGAGGATGACATCAAGAAGGCGTTCCGTAAATTGGCGCATAAGTATCACCCCGATAAAAAAGGTGGCGATGAAGCAAAGTTCAAAGAGGTGAGTGAGGCATACGCCGTGCTCTCCGACCAAAAGAAGCGAGCGGAATATGATACGTACGGCAAGACATTTGCAGGCGGAGGCCCGCAAGGATTCGGCGGCTTTGATTTCTCCAACTTCTCCGCCGGAGGCGGACCCTCCTTCGGAGGGCAGCAATTCGAATTCGATCTCGGCGACATATTCGGTGATGTATTTGGCGGAGGCGGAGCACGCGGCCGCGCGAGAGGCCGCGACGTCTCCATCGATGTTGAGCTCACATTCCGCGAATCAATTTTCGGCGCTGAGCGCCGGATATTGCTCGCCAAAATGAGTACGTGCGATATCTGCAGCGGCTCGGGAGCGAAAAGTGGCTCTAAGATGAATACCTGTTCCTCCTGCAACGGCAAGGGCGAGATCCGTGAGACCCGCAACTCATTCTTCGGCACGTTCACGTCGGCACGTAGCTGCCCGCGCTGTCATGGCAAGGGGCAGATCCCTGAATCGGCCTGTGAAGCATGCCGCGGCGAAGGCGTGCGAAAGCGTGAGGAAGAGATACACGTCGTCGTGCCACCAGGAGTTGAGGATGGCGAGATGATCCGCATGCCGGGGCGGGGCGAGGCGGTTCCAGGCTCACCCGCAGGCGATCTCTACGTGAAGCTCCATGTAAAAGCCGACAGTAAATTTACGCGTGAAAACAACCACTTGCTCACAACGCTCCCGATCAAGCTCACTGACGCGCTGCTTGGCGGCGAATACCGCATCGAGACGCTCGACGGACTTGAAGTGATACATGTGCCGGGTGGAGTGCCGCATGGAGAAGTGGTACGCGTACGCGGGAAAGGCGTGCCCTACGGAAGAGGCAACCGCGGCGATCTCTTGGTGCGCATTGACATCGAATTCCCAAAGAAGCTTTCCAAAAATGCACAAGAATTGATAGAGAAGTTGAGAGGTGAGGGGCTCTAAACTAGTCGGTAGTCAATAGTTAGTAGTGCGCGCAATTTGCATTGGGCAATTTTTTTCTGTTACACTACTAACTACAGTCTACTTACTACTAACTATTTTTTATGGATTTTAGTGCCTGGGGGGCAGTATTCACTCAGTGGCCAACCGATTGGTTCATCATCGGCGGCGTGGCGGCCCTCATGGCGCTTGATGCAATGCGTTCGGGCTCGGCGCGCGCCGCCTCGCTTGCGCTCTCGCTCCCGGTAACGCTCTTCCTGCTCGAAGCGCTGCCGGAGGCAATGTTTGTGGGGTCAATGGTTGCCGGTCTCACGTCGCCCATGGAGCAGCTTGTAATTTTTGTCGTACTCTTTGTTGCAGCGTACCTGGCAGCGCACAGGATCATCTTTACCTTTTCCGATGGGGGAGGCGTGGTCCAAGCACTTATCGCCGGCCTTGCGGGAGCGGTCGTGCTTATCGTCGTCTGGCTGCAAGTGCCGGGTCTGCAATCCATATGGCACTTTGGCGATCAGGTGCAAGCCGTATTTGGCGAAGCATATCGTTTCTGGTGGCTCATCGCCGCCTACGCTGGGTTAGCCTTTGTGCGCAGTTAAAAGCAAACCGTCCCACGTAAAATGCGCGGGACGGTTCGTGAGCAGGAATGCCACTACAGCATTCCGCGCACTGTCTCAAGGAACTTGTCTTCGTGAACCACCACCTGTTGGCCCACGTCGACGTTCCGGATGACCACATGTCCGGTCGGGGCACCGCCCCCGCTGTCTGTGAACACAACGAGCTTGATGCCTCGCTTGGCGGCAAACGCGAGTTGACCGCCAAGCTTGCGCTTCTCCAGATAGATCTCGGTCGGAATGCCGACTGAGCGGAGCAAGCGAGCACGGTTGAGATGAACTTCCTTCTCTACTGTGAAATCGTTGGATGCGACCAGCACAGAAGAAATGGTCTTGCTTTTCGGCTTCACAATACCGAGCTTGATGAGCCGCCGTAGAAGGCGGGTCACGCCAATCGAGACACCGACACCCGGCAGATGCTTGGAAGAAAAGTTATCTGCCAGATTGTCGAACCTTCCGCCCCCGGCAATGCTGCCGAGATTCGGATGTTCGTCGAGTCGAGCTTCGTACACCGTGCTCGTGTAGTAATCGAGTCCGCGTGCAACCGAAAGATCGATGCGGTATCGGTGTTGCGGCACGCCGAGTTGGCGTACGGTACCGATCACAGCTTCGAGCTCGCTCACACCTTCCGCGAACTCGGGACCGAAGTCCCGTGAGCGCAGGAGTGTGAACGCATCGTCGGTGGAGTAGCTTTTCGTCAGCAGGTCGAGTGCATGACTGGCATCCTCCTGGTTGATGCCGATTTCGGCGAGGGCGAGTAACGTCTCGTCCGTGCCGAACTTCTCAACATCATCGATGGCCTTGCGGGCCAATCGTGCTTTGTCTTCCGTATCGCAGCCAATCGATCCCAGAAAGCCCTTGAGGAGCTTCCTGTTGTTGATGCGGATTGTGAACGGCCCGAAGGCAAGCTCATCGAACACATTGGAGATGATCGAGATCATTTCCGCGTCGTGGTCGAGACTGAGCCTGTCGTCGCCGATAACGTCAATGTCAGCCTGGATGAATTCGCGGTAGCGTCCGTCTTTCGGACGTTCACCGCGGACTACCGGGCCGATGGCGTATCTGCGGAACGGGAAGAGAAGGTTGCCTTGGTTTGCTGCCACGTACCGAGCAAGCGGCACGGTGTGGTCAAAACGCAGTGCGAGATCCTTCTCGTCGGTCGGGGAGTCGGCCGCAGGATTCATGAGCCGAAGCCCATATACCTGCTGTCTGATCTCACCGCCCGCCTTTGCGAACAGAATGTCGGGCCGCTCCACGAGTGGTGTGTGAAGGGGCGTGTATCCGGCAAGTTCGTATTGACGCCGGATCGTGCCGAGCATTCTGTCGAGAGCAATCGCTTCTGCAGGGCCCCAGTCGCCAAAGCCAGCGGGGCTCTCCAGATCGCGTTTCGTTATCTGATCCATGATGACTCGGCCCCTTTCAAGCCGGCTCGTAGATGTCGTCAGTGATCATGACCTTTTCGATGAGGAAGTCGACGACTTCCTTTCCGGTCCTGATCGGGACAGAGGGGATGCATTTCGCGATTGTGTCCGGCTTGCCGGGGAAGAACGACAACTTGTCGGCCGTTCCACCGGTGCCATACACCGGAATGATCCACTTGGTCTTTTCGCTTTTCCTCTCGTTAATCTTGAGGAGATGCGCTACTTCGACCATCGTGCCTGCTCCACCGCCAATGACGACGACAGAGTCAAGCAGTTTGGTGAAGATCGCAGACTCATCACCCCAAGAACTTTCACCGATGAACGGATGAACGCACACCGAAAGATCGAGCATCTCTGGCGGTAATGCGCTCTTGTTCTTTGCGGTGAGTGGATAGACGCCGATCGTGGGGAAGCCGAGTTCCTTTGCGACTCGCGTAGCCGCATCGGGAACTCCCCATTTCGTGCCACCTGTCTGAATAGCGATCCTGTATCCGCGCAGCGGCTCCAGAATGCTCCTGACAAGTTTGGCGATATTTTCTTGCGCTGCTTTTTCAGCCAGCTTGGGAAGGTCGGACTTGACTTCTTCAGAGATCCGCGCGTCGCCGAGAAGCGAATCGCGAAAAGCATCGAGAGCCAAGCTCTTGTCGTCAGCGCCACCTGAAAAGGCTAGAGTGAAGGCGCGGCCTCGTTCGTGCAGGAAGTCCTGCACTTGCTTGGTGTAATCATCGGCGTTGCCGCCCATGATCTCTATGTGTCGGGGCCTAGCATGAAGCCCCTCCTTCGGTGACAGCATAGCTGCCTCCTTGTGTTGTACCCTTGAATGTCAAAGGGCAATGGAACCATGTCGGCCTCATGACCGGCACCGCAGAGAACGATACTGCCGCCCTCTCGTATGTCAACCAAATAGCTACCCCATAGACTTCATAGGAAAACTTGACAAGTAATTCTGCCGTGATATCAATACGGTATATGCTGTTTGCGATAAATACATCCCACCACCATTCAACTTCCGTCGCGCGAGGGGGTTGAGTTGATTATATAGATATCAAACCAGCCCCCTCTCGCGAGGGGCTTTTGTTTACTGTGCCAAAACAGTAAACGTGCACATTGAGGAGATGTCCGATGGCCCACGTGGCACAACGGTACAATATCATCGGAACCCGGCGGCTAGAAGATTACCTCACCGCCGGCATCGAGCATCAGAATACCCGCTCTATCGGGATGGAGGTCGAGACATCCTTTCTCACCCATGACAATCATCCGATAACCATCCATCAATCCCAGCAGATCTTCGACGGTCTGTGCGATGAGGCGCGATGGGAGGTCACTCAGAAGAAAGGCGACTTGATCTCGGTCATCACAGACAGGCACGGCAACAAACTGCTCTATGAACTTGGCCGACAGAATATCGAAGTTGCGACGGTCCCTGCGAGCGCTCAGACGGTGGTTCCGCAGTGCCTGGAGGTCCTCGAGGAGGTGTATCGAGTCGCGAAACGCTTCGGTGCATACCCACACTTCAGTCCGTTCATCGATACCGATGACGACTTGCTTGTGATTCCTGACGAGCGAGACGCAGTGTGGCTCGCTCTTGACGGTCGTGAAGCACTCAACCCTCTTACCAAGATATCGGCCGTACAGTTCACTATCGAAGTGCCTTCCGACAAAGCGCTTCAATGTCTGAACAACCTCGGTGCTTCGCTCGATCGGTACCTGTTCGACTATCCGCAAGACAAGGTCTGGCGGACGTATGTCCAAGAGTCCGAAGCTGGGTACCTTGTCGACCGATATGGCGGACCCGGCCAATTCGAGAGCATCTCGCACTACTGCGCAGAGCTCGCCAAACATGGTGTCGTGTGCGGTTCAACGCTCGTTCCTTACGAACAGGTGCCCGAACTCGATATTCCGCTCTATTTGCGGTCTATCTGGTGGTACTTCCGGCTCCGTCGATACGGTAACAGTCTCTGCATCGAAATCCGCCCGCTTCCGCGCAGGCATGATGATGTTATGCAGAGCCAACTGGAACTTGTCCTTGACACGCTCTCGCTGTGAGCAGCGTTCTCTCGGACTGGGAAGGGGAAATTCTTGTTTCCCCTCCTTTCTCGAAACCTTCATCCACGAAATGGAGATTTCGAAAGAGGAAACGCGCTACACTATCTCTGGTATATGCAATTATATATTTTTGGATATGGTTCGCTCATGAACCTAAAGAGTAGGAAGAAAACCCTTCCGGGTAACCGAGCAGTGCTCCCCACTCAACTTTCAGGTTTTCAGCGGAAGATCAATGCCTTAGTAGATGGCTATCTCTTCCTCAACATCGTGCCAGCCAAAGGAAACGTCGAGGGGGTTCTCATACCGGTTACGCTGGCAGAACTTGAGGTCTTCAAAACGAGAGAGCCAGGATATGAACGTGTCGATGTGACCGAAAAAATCAAAGCCGGAGTAAAAGGAAAAGTGTATGCATTTATAGCACCGGATGTCGAATATCCTGAGAAGAAGATCCCCAGAAGCTATCTCCTTACGTGCACGCGAGGAATGGATGAAGTGACTCGAAATCGCTGGTTTCAGGAGACACTTATAAATAATCCAATAGAAGAAGATGTGGAGAAGCCGGTGTACGAATTCAATGCATAACAAAGCGTTTGCTTGACCAACTCGTTTTTCGGATGTATCAGGTGTAAAGGCTCAACCATAAAGACGAGCTCTTTGTCAATCAACCGTTGGTCGTGTGACCATCGGAAATCAAACTGAGTGAGGATACGACTATGAAAAAGCGAACCTACCTGATCACGGCGGCTGGAGGAAACGGTACCGCAATCCGGGTGCTGGACAATCCAATGTCCCGCACCGAGTATGCGAGAGAGGGAAAAAGACTCGGCCACACTATGGAACAATATGGCGCAGAACAAACAGGTTTTCTTGTACTGCCCCACAATCATCTTGAAATGAGTGGAGGAGAATTCTGCGGAAATGCGTCACGCGCTGCGGCCGTTCTTCTATCGAGATCGAAAGATATCCACGATGTTTCTTTCACGACATCTGGATACAGTGGCGTTGTCCGTGCAAAGGTCATTAAAATCAACGATCGCAATTACGATGTCGAATGTGTATTCGATGGGCTCCCAACAGACTCCAAAGAAGCGACCTTTGCGAACGGTGGACGCGCAACAATTGTAGACCTTGGCGGCATCGTCCATGTCATTCTCGAGGCAACTTTTCCCGCAGGAGACCCGTCTCTCTATCAGGACGTTCATCGACGAATCACCAGGGAACTTGGACTTGAGAATCGATCCGCGGTCGGAGTAGTTTGGTTCGAACGTTTGGGGAAATCGATCAAGATGCATCCCGTCGTCTGGGTCAAGAATGTCGACACGTTCTTCTATGAACAATCCTGTGGATCGGGCACAATCGCTCTGTCGAAAGTCACAGGAGCTCAGTCAATCGTACAACCAACTGGACAGAGTATCGAAGTGCGTATCACTGACGTCAGCGTAACGCTTCGCAGCAAGATGGAGATAACGCAGGAAGACGATTAAATGCGCGTACGTCTACCAGCTCACCGGCAAACAGGAGAGGGGGCAAAGTTACCACAGCGTAGCTCTGCCTCCTTTTTTCGTCTATGTGCGAAAATGAATGCATAAAAAATGACCGCCTGTTGGAGCGGTCAAAAAGGATGGGGTGGGTAACGGGAATCGAACCCGCGACCTTCGGGGCCACAACCCGACGCTCTAAACCACTGAGCTATACCCACCGTATCCTCTCGGTTACCGCCGGCTACGACGGGAAACCCTCATCTCGTGCAAGTCTGTTTCTTCCGCTTCCAATTCTTGTTGTAAGCAGCGGTCCGTTTCGGCATCACGGTCACTGTCGTCTGTGTCGCCGTGATGTGACTCACTTTTTGGTTGTTTGGGTACAGGACAGTCGCCGTAATCTTTGAACCGACCCATCCTAGACATGGTGTCCTCCCGGATAGCGTTTGCGGAAATTTCTCATAACAAAATAATACAAAAAGGGCTAATGGTCAAGGATTGATCTTTTTTACACAGCAGGCATTTTTATAGAATGAATGATATGAATACAATCGAGATACAACTCTTAATCCCAGAGGACGACCAGGATGCGGTAGAATTTTGCAGAAAGATTTATTCTGAGATGGGTTTTCCCGAAGATACGCTAGGTTCAAGCGTCGCAGCGATATTTAGTGAACCTGGTGACGCTTTCGTGACGGTGAAGCAGGACGAAAGAATTATTGGCACCGGCGGTTTTCTACGACTCTCAAAAGGGGACGCATTATTAAAAAGGTTTTACCTCGCGAAGCGCATGCGCGGCAGCGGTCTCGCGCCCCGACTATTCTCAGACCTCGTAGATAAAGCGCGGGCTTTTGGATACTCAACGCTTCTCCTGGATGTTCCTTCTACCAATAAACGAGCGATACGATTTTATGAAAAAGAGGGTATGCAAGAGTTTTTTGCTGTCTCACCACACCCACGTTGGGAAGGGTCATCACCTGAGCGGCAGAAAACTGACCGATATTTTCGTTTAAAACTCTAATTCAACATGGGGTCATGGGTAAGGCGGCACAAGCAGCGCATCGCTTTTGTCACCCCCTTGAGGCATTGCCGATATAGCTTTGCTATTGGAGATATCTTGTGACATTATCTGCACGGTCATGGCTGGACCTGAACACGGCTGAGAGGAGTCGAGCATGAGAGTACTTGTTACTTTTACAATTTTGCTGCTCGCCACGTCCGTAGTAACGGCAACACCGAAAGAGTCGAAGAAAGCACCGAGGGTTGACGGCCCCACCGGACTCGGGGACGCACACCTTCCTGACATGAAGGATCCCACGATCGCGCCACCGGTAATCGATCGATGTGTCGGTCCGTTCTGCTGCGGTAATCCGACGTGGGCCAAAGTGTCCATTTGCACGGACGAACGTGGGAAGACTCGCCACCACAATCGGTAGCCAGCGGACAACTATCGGATGACATTGCAGGGCGCGGTCTCATTGGGAGACCGCGCCCAAATATTTTTCGCATACTGCAAGCCGATCCGCGTTGGAGTTGCAATCTGGTGTATTTCATGACATAATCTCAGACGGTCAATGGTGGCCAATATATAGCAGGAGGCAGACATGCCCGGCACCGCAGTGTTTGGACTGGTGGCGGGGCTGCTCAACCTCGTCGCATTCGTGCCGTTCATCTACAGCATCTTCTCAGCCGGGAAGCGGCCCAATCGCGCAACCTGGATCATTTGGGCAGTGCTCAATTGGATCCTTCTCTTCCAGTACGCCCAGACCGGGGCGACCGAGACGTGGTGGGTCACTGTGGGACTTGTAATCGGGTCAACACCGCTGGCACTTTTGGCGTTGCGATGGGGCGAAGGCGGCTGGACGCCCTTCGATCTCACCTGTATCGCTGCTGCTGCTCTTAGCATCGTGCTCTGGTTTTACCTCGGGTCGCCAGAGACGGGGCTCGTGATGACGCTTGCGGTGGACGGATTCGGCGTCGCTGCCGCCATACGGCACGCCTATCGCAAGCCCGAGGAAGAAAGTGCGCTCGCATGGGGGCTCTTCTTCTTCGGTGACGCTTTGAACGTCCTCGCCGTGACCGACTGGACATTGCAGGGGTTCGGCATCTGGATATACCCGGTCGTAATGGCCCTGTATACCGCCCCCATCTTTGTTCTCACGTTGCGAAAAAAAGGTCCCCCCGGCTGAGCCAGGAGGACCTTTTTGATTTGAGCCGTGGGTATCGGTTAGAGAACAAAGACACAGAGCGCGACCGCGCTGACCCAGCCGCCGCCATCGTTGCGGATGGACGCGGTGGCGCCTTCAAGGCGTTCGAGATCGTCTTCAGCGAGCTCGACACCCATTTTGGTCTGGAACATTTCGATGGCCATGCGCTTGGCTTCGAAAGCAGTTTCTGCGTTCCCCCGGGCATCGCCGTGGTACTCGGAGAGGTAGCCGATGACACCCCGCTTTTTCACTTTGACGACACCGACGGACGCGGACGCGTACCGGCCCTTGATGTCGGTGTCTTCACGCGCCATGACGCAGAAGGTAATCTCACCCTCTTCAAGCATCGCGAACCCTTCTTCTGCCGCGATGATCTCGCATTTGGCGGGAAGAATGCTCGAGACCGTGACGAGGTTGTGTGCGAACTTGCCGGCTGCAAGCAGTGCAGTGTCGAAAGCCTGGAGACGATCCTTGTGGGCACCGACTCCAGCAGCAAAGAAAGCAAAGCGTGGAACGAGACCCATGACGGCCTCCCTGGTTCGAGTTACGGACGCTCAGTATGAGCTATGCGAAAGTATGCACTAAAGATGCACCAGTGTCAACTAATTCTTACTGATTAGGTAATTGCCTATGCCGAGAAAGTCCATCTTCGTGCGAAGGAACGTCTTTACCGCATCATCCGGGGTACATACGATGGGCTCATTGTCGTTAAACGAAGTGTTGAGCACCATCGGCACACCTGTTTTGCTGTAAAAGCTCGAGATCAGTTTGTGATAAAGAGGATTCGTTTTTTTTGAAACAAGCTGGACGCGGCTCGTACCATCTTTATGCGTTATTGCAGGCACTTTTTCACGCATATGTTCTTTGACATCGTAATTGACGACCATAAACTCGTCCGAAATGGTCGTGCAATCTTTTGCGATGCCGAACCACGAATCTGCCTCCTCGATTAGCACGGATGGCGCGAATGGCCGAAAGTGCTCACGCTTTTTGATACGCTCGTTGAGTATCATTTTCATATCGGCAAGGCGTGGGTCAGCAAGCAAAGAGCGGTTGCCAAGTGCACGTGGACCCCATTCCACTCTGCCTTGGAACCAGCCAATGATGTTGCCCCCCGTAGCAAGGCGCTTTGCGACTTCGTCCGCGATATTGCGCACTTTTTGATAGTTCTTGACCTTCGCACGCTTCAGAGCGGCTAAGATCTCGACATCTGAATATTTTGGTCCCCAGTACGCATGGGTAAGCGTGAAAGAGCGCTTGCGGCCCAAGACTTGGTTCCAGATATGGAATGCTGCGCCCATTGCGGTGCCAGCATCATTTGCCGCTGGCTGCACGTAAATACTTTTGTAGAGTCCGCTTTGCATCAGGCGCCCGTTGGACACGCAATTCAAAGCGACCCCGCCAGCCAGGCATAGATTTTCTGACCCCGTCTTTTCTCGAAGGTATTTGGCGATATGCAACACTACGTCGTCAGTGATCCGCTGCAGAGCAGCCGCGATGTCTTCTTGGTCTTGTCGAATATCTGTAGGGGAATAAATCCTCGGTACGCCAAAGAGGCGCTCGAGCTGGGTGAAATCGTCGATGCGCACACGCATTGTCTCATTGTCGACGGTGAACTCGCCCTCGGATTGCAATTTGACTATCTGCTGGAAGACAGGGTAAAAGCGGCTGGCATCGCCATACGCAGCAAGACCCATGACTTTCGACGAATCGTATTCGGTAAAGCCAAGATACTTGCTCATTTTTTCCCACAGAAAACCGACGGAATTGGGATATTCAATTTCTTTTATGCGTTCCATCGTATTGCCATTTCCATGGCCGAGCCATGTCGATGATAGTTCGCCGATGCCATCAATAGTGAGGATCGCGGATTCCTTGAATGGCGAAACGAGAAATGCGCTCGCCGCATGACAGACATGATGCGGTATCCAGATGATTTTTTTGCGTAGATCGCGGTGGGCAGATTTGCCAAGTATCTTCGGGACGCGGTTGATCTTCCTGTGGAAGAGCCGCTCTCCCGCCTCGCTACCCCAGTCTCCATCAACAAAATACTTGTCGGTGTTGATGTTCTTAAGGCGGTCGTCGGGAAAGAACGAGAACCCTATATGGTCAATGTCTGCCCATTTAATGCCGGCAGCCTTAAGACAGTAGAGGATAGATTGCTCCGGGATAATATCCGGGTTATGCACAAGCGCCTTTTTGCCCCGTTTGACGCGCGAAAAACGCTCCTCCTCCACTGCTGCAATGAGTTTGCCGTTCTTGAGAAGACAGGCGGAAAGCTCGTGGTACGCGAAATTGAGGCCCAAGATATAGGTTGACTTATCCTTTTTTCTCATTTTGACGCCGTTAGGCACCATCTTATAATGAAAGCGTACATACACAAGTTGGATACAAGCATGAAAAACAGCACTGTTCAAAAGATACTCCTGTTCGATTACGTTTTAGCCGCGATCGTCACGGGCGCTGTATTCTATCTCGGGGTTACCAGCTCACTTGCCAACAATCTCTATGGAGTCCTGTTCCTCGGGTTCATTCCCGTTTTTGGAGGCATCAATGGCATATTGATAGCTCGTAAGTGGGGAGGATTCAAAAGTGCAGTCGGCCGCGCGATCATATTTCTCTCGCTCGGCCTCATTGCATGGGGAATCGGCACATATATTTACTCTGGTATTTACAACGTCATATTGCAAGTTGAGGTCCCGTATCCTTCCTATGCCGACATCGGCTACGTACTTGCACTTCCTCTCTGGGCCCTCGGGATGATTCATCTTTCGCGCGCAACTGGCGCGAAGTACGGCTTACAGTCTTCTGGCGGAAAATTTGCTTTGCTTATCATCCCCGCATCGGTCATTGCAGCCTCGTACTATCTGCTCGTTATCGTTGCCCGCGGCGGGTCACTCACGGGTGACGACACTGCCCTTTTGAAAGTCATCCTCGATCTTACCTATCCGCTTGGCGACGTGATCATCCTCACTCTCGCTACCCTAATCTACGGGCTTTCGTACAGCTACTTTGGTGGTGTTTTCAAGAAAGCGATATACATGATCTTGTCGGGCTTTGTACTCATGTATTTTGCGGACTTTGCATTCTCCTACACCACAACGCTTGGCACGTGGTACCCAGGGGATTGGAACGATCTGCTCTTTGCGACTGCAATGCTCGCGCTATCATCAGGGGTGGCGCTCATGGATCCTGCATTTTTACATAAGGACTCTACTGCATAATATATGGCTACGCTCAATGAGGTCGCGGCAAAGATCATTCACGAGCAGGAGCTCGTGATCGGCCCACTCGCTTGGAGCGAAGCTGGAAAGGTGCAAGGCCTCACCATTGATTCAGGCAAAAAAGAAGTCACCATCTCCAATGGAGATCCCAAAACGGCAGTAGACCGGCTCGTCGCGCAATATGAGCGCCTCTTCGGCAAGGCTTCACAGGAAGTGTGCAGGGAAGCAGTTGCGAGCCTTATTGCCTCCATGTCTGCCGCAGAAGTTCCTTCAAGCCTAAGGACATAGTATTCTCAAACTTTGAATATGGAAAATCTTGAGGAGTCTAGGCTCGTCAAGGACACGAATCTGGAGACTGTTAATAACGCGGAAATGAATAAAATTGCGACCGAGCAATTTGGCTTAGTTAATATTCAAAAGATAGTGCCAGTTACCGGCGGTATCATAAACGAAACTTTTTTCCTTGACGCAGACGACCAGAAATTTGTCCTACAAAGACTTCACAAAATGTTTAACGCCCAATCGGTCGCCGACAGGGTTGTAGTGAGTGATTTTTTGAAACAGAAAGGCTGGAACGTGCCACAATATGCCAATGCACAAACGGGACAGAAGTTTGCCACAGACATTGCAGGACGGATATGCACGCTCTATTCATTTATACCCGGTACCACGGTGTCGGACGTTGAATCAATGTCTGAATCACAATCCCTGCAGGCAGGAAGAGTCTTACGACGATTCCACGATGACTTGGAGGGATTTTCATATACACCCACTTTCAAAATCGAGGGATTTCGAGACGTGAAATATCACGCGGAACTACTGCAATCTATGCTGCCAAAGATGGAGAACGACGCTCGCAATCTAAGCCAACAGGTCTTGAACGCATTAACGAGTCTAGATTATTTACAGGGAGATACACAACAAGTGATACATGGTGATCCAAAGATAGCCAACTTCGTATGCAACGCAGAAGGTGAACCTTTTTCAATTATTGATTTTGATACTCTTATGTTGGGCTCAAGGTTCATAGATATTGGTGACTTGCTACGATCACTGTCTACGACAGGCAATGAAACCAGTGCTGTGACGACCAATCGCCGGGCCGATGCAGCGCTTCATGGATATTACAATCAGGGTTTCGCCCATATGCAAGAAAAAAGATTCTCTAAAAAGGCCTACGAGGCCCGAAAGCTTATTTCTCTAGATTTATGCTCAATGTTCCTTATCGATATTATTAACGACTCTTACTTCAATTGGGATGCGTCACAATATTCTTCGAGAGCTGCCCATAATTTTGCTCGAGCCTCGCACCAGTGGAATACATACGAAAAGTTAGTCTAGTCATAATCATATGGAGAAATTTAAGAACACAGCACAACTAACAGAAGCTGATTCGCTTCACGACAACCTGGAAAAAATGGGTACTGATGAGTTGCTTCATGCCATGAACATCGAGGATAAGAAAGTTCCTGAGGCCGTGGAACAGGCAATCCCGCAGATTATAGCGCTTGTCGATATAATTGTGGAAAAAATGCAAGAAGGAGGGAGGCTCTTTTATATCGGCGCGGGTACAAGTGGGCGATTGGGGGTCGTTGATGCTTCGGAGTGCCCTCCAACATTCGGTATTCCGGAAGGTACAGTGATTGGAATCATCGCCGGAGGAGATAGGGCCATACGCCAGACGGTTGCTTTTGCGGAAGATGATAGGACGCAGGGTTGGGAGGACCTTCTTGAGCACAAAATAGATCCAAAGGATATAGTGGTCGGTATCGCGGCCTCGGGCAATACACCTTATGTAGTCGCTGCTTTGGAGGCTTGTAATAAAAGTAACATTATAACGGCATGTATCGTGTGCAATAAAGATAGCAGTGCGGCTCAAGTTTCTAAATACCCGATCGAGGTCATAGTCGGCCCTGAATTTATTACAGGAAGTACACGAATGAAATCTGGCACTGCACAAAAACTGGTACTCAACATGATCTCTACGGCCGTAATGATAAAGCTGGGGAAAGTGATGGGTAACAAAATGCTCGATATGAAGCTTTCGAATAACAAATTGATTGATCGCGGCACACAAATGGTTGTAGAAAAAACCGGCCTTTGACCCGGACCCCGAAATTTTGACACTCGGTCGAACATTAAAAACCGAGTAATATGACGAGCATATGGGATCAAAACACAGACTC
>MFKV01000026.1 GCA_001781105.1 Candidatus Kaiserbacteria bacterium RIFCSPHIGHO2_01_FULL_54_36
CTGAATAACGCCGCGTTGCAAAAGCCAGCTGATACGTCCGCTATCCACCGGATTGCGCGAAAGGCGGTCAATCTTCCAACAGATAACGCCGCGAGCTTCGCCGCGCTCGATACGTTTCATCATTTCCTCAAACACGGGACGGCCGGGCATTTTCGCGCTTTGCTTTTCGACATACTCCTCAACGATCTCCAATTCGTCTCGCCTTGCTATTGTCCGCAATTCAAAGAGCTGCGCCTCGATGGACATAACCTGCTTGTCCTCGACATCGGTGCTTTTGCGAGCGTAGAGAAGATATCGCATAGAGTTATTACTCCATATAGTATCATGCTGCGCGAATTGCTACCATATCCAGACATGGACATATCAAAGAAATTTGGCAAGAAAGTAAAGGAGCTGCGCAAAAAGCGCGGCATGTCGCAGGGCGACATTGCAAAGAAAATCGGCGTACACCCGAGCTATATTAGTCAAATCGAGCGCGGCGTTCAAAATGTATCATTAAGAGGAATGGAGCGACTCGCAAAAGTTTTTAACATCCCGATCAATACATTGCTGAAATGAATTTCGGGGAGCCATCCCCGCCGTTTTACAATGTTCCCCAAAAACGGCGAGGGATGGACTATCGTGCGCGTACGGGTTGGGTGGGACAAGCACTCCACTATGTATTTATGCATTTGTATTCTGCATCCGCATTCCCCCTCCAAAAAATCATCCCCTCCAAAAATCTTCGGCTTTTGAATTTTGCGAACCTCACTCTCCACACGCGCGAAGCGCGCGGCGTGCCCGCAAATCATTGGTTTTCCGTCGCTGCCGCAACGGAAAACCAATCCGAAACCGACCTTGTCTCTTCTATTGTGAGTATCTACAACGCCGCTCGAACCTATTTTAGCACCAACGCTGACTGACTCGCACGCTCCGCGTGCGTGGTGGCTTTGTACCTGACTGACTGCGCACGCTCCGCGTGCGCTGTTGCTCCAACCCTGATCGTGCGCCCCGATTCCGTGGTGGCTCCCTCGCCCCCGCGCGGAGTACCGCGCGGGCCGCACCCCGCCTCCGCCGCTGAATTCCCATCCTCATTTTTCTCGCGGGGGTTTCTGAATTATTGAATGGGCGGCGGGGCGTTTCAAAATTGGCAAAATCCTTTGGTACAATACTGCGAATGCAACCGAAGGATTTTGACCGCTGGAATGAACAGAAGAAAAAGCTGCACGATGGCGAGCGCGAAGTGCTATTTCACGAGCGCGAAATATGGTGGTGCTCGCTCGGCGTCAATATCGGATTTGAACAGGACGGAACAAACGAGCTATTCGAGCGGCCGGTGCTCGTCGTCAGGAAATTCAATCGTGACGTGATGTGGGTCTTGCCGCTCACGCGTACCGAAAAGAAAAATCGCTACTATGTGCCGATTACCGTGGGTGACAGAAATTCAGTAGTAATTCTTTCTCAACTCCGGCTCATCAGCGCGAAGCGGCTCCAGAGGTATATGCACAAACTGCCGAAGGGACAATTTAAGAAAATAGTGAGCGCGGTGCAGCAGTTCTTCCCTAAGCCATAAAGTCGGAACCCGCCTTGCGGCGGGCTCCTCGGGGGCCTATGTGGCCATTTGCATGTTAAATATAGCCGATCTATGTGTGTTGTCAATGAATGTTGGTAATGTGCACACACATATGGCGGTTCCCGTTAAAGTCGGGAGATGGTAGTCCATATGGCAGAAACAATTAAGGAAGAGCGGCTCAGGTGGGTGCTCCCCATCGCCGAAGGTCGAACGAGCATCAGCGAAGTAATGAAGGTCTGCCCACACGGGAAGCGAAGCGTCGAGCGCTGGCTTTCGGCATACAAGCGTGGCGGCGAACAGGGACTCGAGCCGAAGTCGACGAGACCAAAGACGAACCCAAAAGAAACACCGATCGGTATCAAAGAGGGCGTCGTCGCCCTGCGAAAGAAGACGAAACTCTGTGCACTCAAACTCCACTGGAGACTTGAAAAACAAGGGGTACGTATCCATGAACGGACGGTTGGAAAGATATTGAAGGCGGAAGGATTGGTGCGGAAGTATCGCGTGAAGCGGGTGAAGTACAAGTACCTGAAGGCCGCCCTGAAGCCCGGAGAGCTCGTCGAGATCGATGTGAAGCATGTGCCGGGACTCGTCGGAGGCAAGCCATATTTTCAATACACCGCCATTGACTACGCCTCACGGTGGCGGTATCTGCGCATCTTCGAGGAAGAGTCAACGTACCATTCGGTCGTATTTCTCAAGGACGTGATCGCTCGTTTTCTGTATCCCATCACGGGCGTGAAGACCGACAACCACTCAACCTTCACCAACCGATATCTCGGCACCAACAGACGTGGCGACATGATCGTGAAGACACCACACGCGCTCGACGAGTTTTGCGCAGTGAACGGGATCGCTCACTATCTCATCGACCCGGGCAAACCGGCACAGAACGGCCGCGTGGAGAGGAGCCATCGAGAGGATCAGGAGAAGCTATACGAACACCACGCATTCCGATCACTGAACGATTTGCAAAAAGGAGTTCGTCGGTGGAATATGGAGTACAACGATCTAGAGCATTGCGGATTGAACGGCAAAACACCGAACGAAGCGCTCGTCGATTACAAGCTAATCAGTCCGCCAAATGTGTGTGCCTAAAACATGTTGGGTATTCACACAAGTAGACCGACATGGTCGTCCACGGGTGTATCATTACCACATGAAGAAAACGGCTATCTCGATGCTGGTTGGTTTTGCACTTGTGCTGCCGATCGCGGCGTCCGCGCTCACGGCCGATGAAATCCGCACCCAAATCGCACAACTTCTCGCGCAACTCGAGACGCTGAAGCAGCAAATCGCGCAAGTCACCACACAAGACACCGCGAATATCATAAGCACGGCAAACAATTCGCAGTGTTTTCGTCCGTATCGAAATCTGCAGCGCAGTATGCGCGGGAGCGATGTTGAGGAATTGCAGCGCTTCCTTTTGAATACCGGAGACTATACATACGGAGAAATCACCGGATTCTTCGGCAGTGCAACAGAATTAGCAGTACAGCGCTTTCAATGCCGAAATAATATTACCTGTTCAGGCACACCCGATGATAATGGATACGGTTTCGTCGGCGCACGCACGAGAGCGGCCATGAGCACTCGTTGCTCCACAACTCAAACGACACCGCCTCCAACACCAACCGCTGTTTATCAATGTCCTGCCATTACGCAGCCCGCCTGCGGCAACGGTACGCTCTCATCACTCGGCAATGATGCGGGCGGCTGCCACCGCGGGTGGCTGTGTGAAGTGCGTACTGTAGTACAGAACAACGCGCCACGTCTTGAACTTTCCGGCCCCGGCTCGCTCTTTCTCAATGAGCAAGGCACGTGGAGCGTCAAAGCGACTGATCCCGAGGGAGATGACGTCTCCATTCAAATGTTCTTTGGCGACGAGTCGGCTATAGACGTGATCGAGCAATTCGCAAATCCGACTTCAGCACGCGCATTCACGAAAACGCATGCGTTCAGCAAAGTCGGCACGTACTCCGTCAAAGTTTCTGCCACTGATACTGCGCACAATTCGGCAAGCATCACCTCGGCGGTGCAGGTGCGCGGCCATTCGTGCTCGCAAAGTGGCACGACCATCGAGCATGGCGCATCCAAAACATTCTATTCGCATACTAATCCCACGAGTGGCAATACATGCATGACGGTAAGTCAATCGCGCACATGTAACAATGGCGCTCTCTCTGGTGGCGATGCGTATCAATACACGTCGTGCAAGGAGCTGCCACTAATTCAGACTCCCGCTCCAGCGCCGAGCATCTCTTCAGACCCAGCCTCTGACTCGAGTTGCAGAGTATGGGGCTCGTGCGGGTGGTCATGCTCACGGGACACGCCAGGCGGCACACCCCGATGCCTGGCTACGGGTACAGCATGCACGACAGAGTCGGCAGCGCGACCTCAAACGTGTGGCATATACTTTTCGACACCGTCACCAATCACCAGCGGCTCGTGTACGCTCAATGGAGTCTCAAAACCTGAAGGAAGTACGACATATGGCCCAACCTGTTTTACATACGGATGTTCGATGATAGTCGTAGCGCCAACGCTCACGTGCAAGGCAGGTCAATGGGTCGGTGGGACCGGAGTGAGCGTATGTAACCAATCGGGACTTCTCTCACCTGATTATTATGGATGCAATACAACTAATACCGCTTTTTGCACCGAAGGGGCTACTAGATTGGGAGGTGGTGGGACATGCGGTAATCAGATGGGCTGTTATGTTCAAGCATGTAGAAACGCGCAATGGGTGAACACTCTCGGCAGCGTGAATCCTGATCCCGCCTGTACGTTCGCTAATACACCCCTCGGCCAGTATTGTGGAGGCCTCTGTCATGGTGTCGCTACCGCAGTGTCATATGACTTATGGTCCAACCCGTGTACTTTCAGCCAGTCAGACGTCCGACTTAAAGAGAACATATCTCCAATTCCGGATGCACTTGCAAAACTTTCGCAACTTAACGGAATATTCTTCACTTGGAAAGACCACTCAATATCTCAAGAGCAGCAAATGGGTGTCATCGCGCAAGAAGTGCAGAAAGTATTTCCCGAAGCGGTGGTCGAAAACGGCGGTGTTCTGTATGTCAATTATTACTCGCTCATCGCGCCAATCGTAGAAGCTCTTAAGGAGTTGAAGCTGCAGAACGACACTCTTAGATCAGAATTGGACATACTCAAAAGTAAACAACTCTGACAGCGCAGTCTTCTAGTAGTTGCTATGAAAAATCCTGAAGGTGGCAAGGGAATGGATAGGCGAAAGTTTATAAAATCAGCCAGCGCGACGCTCGGTGCGGCTATTGGTGCAGGAGCACTTGGGGCAGTGGCGGGTGCCACGGATGCGCAAGCGCAAAGCGACACTCCTGATGGAGGCGAGAAGAAATGGCGTTACCCGCAGTTCGCGACTCCAGAAGAGTACGACCGTGAAGCGTACCGTCTTTACAGACGACACGGACGAAGCCGTCTTCGAACCTCGCCGTGGATGATCGATGCGGCCGTGATGTCTGTCGAACGAGATCGGCGGTTTGGCAGGCGGACCTCTCCTCCATCACCCGAAGAACTACAAATGTGGGAAAAATACGCAGATGAACACCCGGAAAATTAAACCGGCTTCGTGCTCGACTTGTGCACTGACTAGAATTTTATTTGTGAAGGAGCCCGCGCCGTCTCATCTGCTCTTTGAGACGGCGCGGTTTGCACGCGGACGGGAGTATGGACCAAGTGCACTTGCGCCTCGGGCATTGTCGCTAAAGTGGTTTTTGGTTTTTGCATGCAAGGAGGCAGAAAATCGGATGTGGAATGCGAAATACAAACGACGCGCAGCCGCGAGAAGCGCGGCTGACCCATGCGCCTGTATGCCAGGCGCATGCATAAAATGGATGCCTTCCGGCGGGCAGGGTATCTCGCTAGGGAACGCTGGACCGAGGCCGGCCCGCGCAAGCGGATTTACAACTATGTACCAATAAAGTGGAAGTGAAATACTGACCGCGGGTGGGGGGAGCTGCAGCGCGCTAGGAGGTTCCAAAAGCCGAGGCACGAACGCAAACGGAGCGGCGGATAAATGAGACCTGCTGCACGCTAGCAAACCTGAAACTGATACAAAGACGAAGCGA
>MFKV01000027.1 GCA_001781105.1 Candidatus Kaiserbacteria bacterium RIFCSPHIGHO2_01_FULL_54_36
TATTTCACTCCCCTCACCGGGGTTCTTTTCACCTTTCCCTCACGGTACTAGTTCACTATCGATCTGAAGAAGTATGTAGCCTTACCAGTTAGTTCTGGCGAATTCACCCGAGCTATTCATGTCTCGAGATACTCAAGAACTACAGCCATAGAGATGCATTGTTTTCGAGTACGGGGCTATTACCCTCTGGGGCCGTGCTTCCCAGCACGTTCCTCTAACTCTGCATTTTGTGACTCTACCTATTGCTAGCGCTGTAGCCTTATTACCCCCATACCCAATGTTTGGCCTCAAGGCAACGCCTTAAGAGATCCCAAGGCGTTGCCTTGGAACCTGCCAAACATTGAGGCTGAGTTTGGGCTTCTCCCGTTTCGCTCGCCGCTACTAAGGGAATGCTTATTAGTCTCTTTTCCTCCAGGTACTGAAATGTTTTACTTCCCTGGGTCTGCTCCCTCTATCGTTTAAGTAGAGAGTCTTAGAGGTTTGCTCTAAGGGGTTTCCCCATTCGGAAATCTCCGGATCAAAGGTTGCTTAGCACCTCCCCGAAGCATATCGCAGCTAAACCACGTCCTTCATCGCCTTCTTCAGTCAAGGCATCCACCACACGCCCTTTCTCAGAACTCCTGTCAGGAACTCTGAGAACCGCGTTGCACATCTTTCCTACAAGAGAAAGATGCGACTTTGCTTTCTTTTTTGTTGTTCAGCACCACTTTAGCCTCAACCATTTGCGAACGAGACTAAAGAACATTCAAACTACCTTGAGTCGACTTCCACCGAAGATGAATCCAGAATTCTCTTCGCTGATTTCTCCGGACTGGCGCTTTTGGCGCAACTCGCTTGGTCGCATTTGAATTCGCGTTCCATCGTCGAACTCGATTTCGACTGGTTGGTCGCTTCCATAGTTCGTGTTTGAGACGAACATCGCTTTTTTTCTAAGCAGAGGCTCCTGTTGCGACATGACGCAAATCCTTTGTTGAGGGCAAAGCGGTGCTGAACAATTTTGCCCGGCACGCTTTCGCGCGCCAGGTTCCTGCAACTGACTGGGTAGACAAGCCTCGTCTAGAACGAGTCTAGGCAAAGCTATACCCAATCAATTGTTGTTGATTCGCACAGATCCTTGCGGACCTGTACTTCGTTTTTTCGTTATGCGTATGTCAAAGTGCGGTACGTAAGGCCATGAAAGAAGCCGCTTGACAGCGGCTCGGGTCGCACAGATAAAATCCGGCTACCGTTGCCACTTCTTGAAGCTTGTAACAGATGCCATACGTAGGCGGCAGTATATTCGATTGGCTCTGCACTGTCAAATCTCGGCTTCATTCCAAGCCCAAATGAGCGTCGGCAGTGGATAAGCTGTGGAGAGGTGGTGGAGAACTATGGGGATTAAGGGTGCCTTTGAGTGAGGAAAACAGACGCTTTTTCGAGATCCGAGGGCTCTTTGATCTCGACCCAGCCGCTAGCCTGCACGGTTTTTATAGGTATGTCTTGTGCCGCTTGTATGAATGTCTGCGGCAGTCCAAGCTCCGAGGACCCGGCTGCTTTTGGTTTTGGGTCATAGTCGAATACGCGCGTGTCGAGTACATAGAGCGCGGTATTTGCATAATTTTCTTTTCCTGAATGTTCCGTGTTCTCGACAATGCTCAGCACACGACCGGATTCGTCGGCGATGACTGCCCCAGTCCTGATAGCTTCTGCTGCCCCGACGAGGACGCTCCAATTCTCGCTCTTAATACACTTTTCGATATCTTCTCGTGCGTAGATATTGTCGCCGTTCATGACGAGAAATTTGCCACGTAAGAGATCTTTGGCGAGCCACAGGGCTTCGGCGGTACCGCCAGTGGGATTCTCCTGCCTGACGTAGCGCAATGTAATATTTCCGTATGATGCTCCGAATTTGTCCCGAATCATCTCCCCGCGATAGCCGATGACAATGATCACTTCGTCGACTTCTTCCGGAAGCGCGGCGAGCTTATGTTCAAGTAGCGATTTGCCATTCACTTCGAGCAGGGGCTTCGGTTTCTTCTCGGTGAGTGGGCCCATACGCGTACCTCTGCCGGCTGCCAGTATCACTGCTTGCATGCGGGAAATTGTAGCCTGCCTGCGCAGACAGGCAAACGCAAAGCAGCCCCGCGTGGGGCTGCTTGAATCGGTGCGAAAAAATTAGTCGCGGCCGTGCGATATCTCCGAGCGGATGCGCTCTATCGTGCGCGCTGCAGCTTCCTTACCACCGAGGCCGAAGGAAAGACCGAACGCGAGCGACGCGGCGACCACGATGCCCGTGAAGAGCGTCTGGACGAACTCCGTCGCGACGCCGAGCTGATTGAGCGCGGCGAGTATCGCGGTTATCCAGATTGCCCACTTGGCGACCGAGCCTGCGAGATTGGCGCCATGCGCGCCAGCTGCGCGGGCAGAGCCCTGGACCAAACCCTTGACGACTTCAGCGACGATGGCGCCGAGGATGAGGATGAGTACCGCCACAATGACCTGCGGCAAGTACAGGAGCACTACGGTCTGGAGGAAGACTGTGACGTTCGAGAGATTGAGGATGTCGAGAGACGCCAGGAGACCGACGAGGATCGCGAACCACTCCACAAGCGTGCCGAGGAAGCGGCCAACATCAAGGTTGAAGCCGGCGCTCTTCGCTGCGTCATTGAGGCCAGCTGCCTTCAGAGCATCGTCTATACGGAGCACCCGGACGACCTCTACGACAAGGCGATAGAGGATGATACCGACGATCCAGCCGATGATAAACACGATTACTGCCGCTAGGATGGCGGGCAGGTATTCCGAGACTGTGTACCAGAGCCCATAGAGTGAGCCCTGGACCGAGCCTACGGATTGCGTAACTAACATAGTGTTAGGTCAATTAGAATAATGTTGATAATGATTGCCCTTTCATGATACCAACCCATCCCGCTCAAAATGCGGTGTTTTCAGGCACATGTGGATATTGATGAGCTCAAAAAAGCCTCTATTTAGAGCAAACGTGTCCTGTCGAGCAGTACGAGGTGCGGGAAGTCAAGAGTATCGCGCAGCAGTCGGTCCTGGACGGTGAGCCGGTAGCGGAACTCTGGGGTCGAAAAGGCCGCATACCTGATCTCGCGCCCAAAAGTCGGCTCAATCGCGCGAATCGCAGAATCAAGCCGACGCTCGTTTACGGTATCCGCTGCAACAATGAGATCGGCCGGACGCGACGAGTCGCCCATGAAATTGCCCGAGAGGATGACCGTCGAGAGCTTGCCGGTTTTCCTCAGCATCCCAACGATGCTATCGAATTTGACCGGAGCGACCTCGTGGATAAATACAGAGAGCGCTCTGTAGTGTCTGAAGCTCTCATCGACCTTCCACGTCGGCGATGATTGTTTGGCCTGAACCTCGCGCTGCGAACCATTGGCGAGTACGATAGTCGCTCTGCCTCTTTTGATGATGCGTAGTTTCTCGAGCTTGCGGACTTCCTGCGCTACTTTCCGCGGCTGTACGCCGGTGCGCTTCGCGAGCTGCGCGAGGGTCATCATTTCGCTCGAGTTGAGGAAAAAAACCCGCAAGAGCAGGGCCCTGTTTTTGTTGTCCAGAAGCGTGCCGAGGAAATCGTCTTTTGCCATAGCTTGATAGTAGCACCTCGAATCACGTTGACTGTGGGGGTGTGGATAGGATATCGTGGTCGCGGACAAAGGAGGAGGACATGGCTGGATACATCAAGGCCCTCAATCAAGCGCGCTCCGCGCTCGCGGTATTCAAGGCCGAGCGGGAGCGGAAAGGGTATGTCTCGCCCGAAAGCCTGCCGATGAGTTATGTGATCACGAGCGATCGCGAACAAGCAGCGCTGTGGCAGATCGCCCTCCACGGCCATTGGAAGCTGCGCGACGGCTTGAAGAAAGCTTTCTTCGGCTCGCTCCAGGACTTCCTCGCTTCCTACCAATCGTACGGCTAAGCGCGCACGACGGCGTCGGCGAGCGCGGCGGCTCGTTTAGCCTCACGGACATCGTGTACCCGCACGATGTCCGCACCTTTTTGTATACAGAGAGTCACCGCAGCGAGCGTGCCTTCGAGCCGCTCCTCCGGTGGGAGGTCGAGCGTGTAGCCGACAAATGATTTGCGCGACGGTCCGACAAGTATCGGATAGCCGAGCTCTTTGAGCTCATCGAATCGGCGTATGAGCTCAAGGTTTTGCTCAACCGTCTTGCCGAATCCAATTCCTGGGTCAATCAGAATATGTTCTTTCTGTATTCCCGCGCCGAGCGCCGCATCTACACATTCCTGCAATTCCTTTTTGATATCTTCCATCAAATCTCTGTATTCGACCCCCACGTATCGCCCCCCGAGTTTTTCTTCCTGCACCGCGTCTCTTGGCTTACTTCTGTTGTGCATGAGGACTATCGGCACGTTTGCTTCGGCAGCGACTTTCAGAATATCCGGCTCCATCCTCCCTCCCCACACGTCGTTAATCATCCGTGCGCCTTTCGCTATCGCCTGTCGCGCCACTTCGGCTTTGTAGGTATCTACCGATATCGGCATACGGACGTTTTCTGAGAGTTTTTTGACGACGGGTATCACGCGGCGCAATTCTTCTTCGAGCGGTACGGGGGTCGAGCCCGGCCGCGTAGACTCGCCCCCGACATCGATGATATCGGCGCCATCTTTTTCCATCTGCACACCACGCGCGACGAGCGTATCTGTGTCGAGGACACCATCGCCGGAAAAAGAGTCAGGCGTCACGTTGATGACGCCCATGAGGAACGTCCTCTCTCCCCACTCAAATCCAGATTTCATATTGATGCGTTCGCTTATTCGCGCGAATTAGAGAATGGGCATGTCATAGCTGTTCGTCGGCAAGCTCACAACGGTCGAGATAGTAACCGAGTTCCTCTTCGAGGTCCGCCGCGACTTTGCCGAGCTTGGGATGCAGCGCCATGTGAGCGATCTCACATAGTGGGACGAGAACGAACGCGCGCTCGTGCATACGCGGATGCGGTATCGAAAGCACTGGTGATTCGACGACGTCTTCACCGAAGAGTAGAATATCGATATCGATGACACGCGGCTGATTGTGCTCGTGCTCGTCAATCGCGCGCTCTATCCCTTTCACATAATCAAGAAGCGCGTGCGGGTTCAGATCGGTCTTTGCCTGCACGACCATGTTGTAGAAATGCGGCTGG
>MFKV01000028.1 GCA_001781105.1 Candidatus Kaiserbacteria bacterium RIFCSPHIGHO2_01_FULL_54_36
ATGAGAAGTCACAACAGGTCCTTTCAAAATATCTCGCCGCATTCAAAGCGCACGTGGAGTTGATCTCACAAAAAGCATCAATACAATAAGGAACGCGAAGGCTGAGATCGACATCATGGGGTATGTGATGTAGCCAAACTGCAAAAAGAGAATTTGCCCGCAGCTCACTCCACCCTCTGACGGACATGGCAGAGAGCCCGTTGGGTACATTTGAAGCACGTGATGATATACGCCGATCATGAGCCCGATGATCGAAAGCGCGATTGAGTAGCCGGCGATCACACGGTCTCTCATAAGTACCGCGATCCCGAACATAACAACTTGCGGATACAAAAATGCGCGCTGCCACCAGCACAGCGGGCACGGCGGCAGGCCGAAGATCCCTGAATGAACCACCGTTACGATACTCGCACCCGCAGACGCAAGAAAAGCTATTCCTATGCCCCACGTGCGCAGATACGATACGATGCCCTCAAGATCGGGAAACTGGTGCCGCAAAAAATATACCGCAAGGAACGCAACAGTGAGTATTTGCAGCACGATCGTTGCGAGCCCCAGTAGGTAGTTAAGTGTCTCAACATGCATAGTTAGTAGATAGTAGTACGTAGTTAGTAGTCAGAAATCTGAAGTCATGTGCATTTTCTACTTACTACTAACTATTTTCTACTTACTGCTGGGGTAACGGGCAGCCGCTCACGGCCGACAATTCTTCGAGCGTGCGCTCCCCCGTCAGGGTTGTCGTCGCGTTCGGGAACGTCCACGTGGGGTAGCTCGTAATGCCTTTGTCTTTGCAGATCTGCGTCTGATCCTGGCCATTAGGAGTCGAACATTCGACATACGGCAAAAGCTTGGCAGAACTACCAAACAACCCCTTTGTCTTTTGGCAATGCGGACACCAGAACGCGCCATAGAAAACCACCCCTTTGTCTTTGAGGCACTGCGCAAAGGTATCGAGCTTGCCTGGGCCCGCCTTGGCAAAGAGCAAAAAGCCCATGCTACCGAGAATTACTGCTATGATGATGCCCCAAAAAATAAGCACGCCTTTTGTCATATCGATCATCCCAGTATATGCAACAATGCGCATCGCGCAAGGTACACGTGGTAGAGTGTTTGGTATGAACGCGCGGATAAAGCGTTTTCTCGAGTATTACATCGGTGACATCGTCTACGGCGCGAACGATGGCATCATTACGACATTTGCCGTCGTTGCGGGCGCCGCAGGTGCCGGCTTTTCCGCGCACATAATCATCGTTCTTGGTATCGCGAATTTGATCGCGGATGGCTTTTCGATGGGAGCGTCTAAATACCTCTCCCTCGCATCAGAGCAATCGCTCGAAACGGCGCGCTCGCAGGCGCGCAGTCCACTTGGAGATGGCATAGCTACGTTCGTCTCATTCGTCGCAGTCGGTGCTTTGCCCCTCATCCCATTTTTCACCCCCGGAGCGGAGATGAGCGCCTTCCTGGTATCGTCGGCCGCGACGGCCGCGACACTCTTTCTCGTTGGATCAGCGCGCTCGCTCGTCATCAACAAAAATCCCTTTGTCGCCGGTATGGAAATGCTTCTGGTCGGTGGTGCCGCCGCAATCATCGCCTATATGCTTGGTTCGTTTCTTCAGGCATTCGTTATATCCGCCTGGATCTGATTTTAGACTCGATGCGTTGCGGCGCGGCACTTGCAGCCTTCGGGGCGGATGAATTCCTCAAAATATTCCTCTCCGTAATCCATGGTGAATTCTTCGCCCGCAGCTATATCTTGTATGGCAGTGACAAAAATATGCTCATCATGGATCTCGGACTCTGCATTCGGCTCGCACGAATGATTGATGTAGCGCGCGATGTTGGAGTGCTCGTTGCCGTCGATCGTCCACTTTTCGTCGAGTTCAAAAAGATAGCGTGTCTTTAGCGTATCTGCGACCTTCGTCGGAATTTTCACGCCCGTATACTCGACGATAAATTCACCCTTCGTATACGGCCGCGCGGCAAACAACCCCTTCCCTGTGCCGGGGCGCGAGTGCATGACGCGCATGTGGTCTGCTATCGTTTTCATTGCGTACGGGTATAATACCGGCAATGGCAAAGCGAGAAAAGCTTTCGACCGAAAGCTACAAGGGTGTTCGGGACTTCTACCCCGAAGACCAGTTTGTACAAAAATACTTGTTCGAGCATATGGAGCGGGTATGCGAGCTCTTTGGCTATGAGGAATACAATGCTTCTATCCTTGAGCCTGCTGAGCTGTATCGCTCAAAGACGAGCGAAGAGATAGTCAACGAGCAGACGTATACCTTCACAGATCGTGGCGGGCGCGAGGTTACCTTGCGTCCGGAGATGACGCCCACGGTTGCCAGAATGATCGCCGCTCGGCAGCGAGATATTGTCCTGCCCGCGCGTTGGTACTCTATTCCCAACTGCTTCCGCTACGAGAGGCCGCAACGTGGACGGTTACGGGAATTCTGGCAGCTCAACGTCGACATCGTGGGTGCCTCGGGTGTGGAGGCCGATGCCGAGGTTATCGCCGTAGCGCATGGCATCTTGCGGAGCCTGGGCGCGGACGAGCGCAATTTTGAGATACGGGTTTCTGACCGCCGGATCCTCGATTCAATCTATGATTCTGTAGGAATCGCAGAAGACCTGCGGCCCGATATTACGCGGCTTTTTGACCAGCGCGCAAAGGTAGAGAATTTTCCCGAAAAACTTTCATCGCTCATCGAACGAAGCCGTGCCGATACGCTTCTCGACCAACTGGCGCGAACGACCTCCACAAAATACCTCGAGGATCTCCGCACGACACTCGAACACATGGGTGTACGCAATATGATCGTTGACACCTCTATCGCTCGCGGGTTCGATTATTATACCGGCATGGTCTTCGAAGTGTTTGATACCGACCCGCAAAACCGTCGCTCGATGGCAGGAGGAGGCCGATACGACAACCTCCTTGCTCTCTTTGGCGGCGATCCCATTCCTGCCGTCGGATTTGCAATGGGAGACGCAGTTGCTCGTGATTTTCTGGAGACACACAACCTTATACCTACCTACGCTCCGGCCACCGAACTCATGATCTGCATAGTTGATAAAGATGCGACATCACATGCGGTACAGCTCGCCCAAAGTTTGCGCCGCGAGGATGTGACGATTGCGGTCAATTTTTCAGGCAAACGCATTGGCGATCAGATCCGGCACGCGGATAAAATGAAAGTGCCGTTCGTTATCGCCGTGGGCGCTCAAGAGCGAGAATCGGGGCGCTACACGATCAAGAATCTCCCGACCGGCGCAGAAAAAACGCTTCCTGCCAGTGAAATTGCCGAGCATCTCTTTAGCTCATTGGGGTAGTAAGTAGATAGTAGTTAGTAGAAAGTAGTGATAACACCTATGGCTCATTACCGGGAACTTACAGTATGGCAGAAAAGTATAGAGTTAGTCGTTGCTGTCTATCATTACACGCAAGCGTTTCCCGAGCTCGAACGCTATGGATTGACATCACAAATGAGAAGATCTGCTGTATCCATCCCGTCCAATATTGCCGAAGGTAGTAGGCGACGCGGAAAAGATACTGCACATTTCCTAAAAATTTCATTCGGTTCCGCTTCGGAGCTTGAAACGCAGTTAGAAATCAGCAAACGACTAGACTTTGGGAAATTGCGTGAACGCGAGCGGTGCGAGTCTTTGCTAAGCGAAATACTGCGCATGCTGAATAAAATGACTACATAAATTCCCAGACTACTAACTACTTTCTATTTTCTACTAACTATTCTATGCGTACTGTCGTATTTGACATCGAGACCGCGAATTGGATGAGCGACACGGGCTCCGGAGATCCCGCCGATCTTACGATCGCCCTCGTGTGCATGCACGATTCTGAGACTGATACGTACACGAGCTATCTTGAATCCGAGCTTCCGCTGATGTGGAACATCCTCGAGCGCACCGATATCCTGGTCGGATACAATTCCGATCATTTTGACGTTCCCCTGCTGAATAAGTACTACCCGGGTGATCTCAAAAAAATAAAGAGCCTTGATCTTATGCATGAGGTATATGCGATCCTCGGCCGCAGGCTCAAGCTCGATTCCATTGCGGAAGGGACACTTGGCGAGAAAAAGATCGCAAGCGGCGCGCAGTCGCTGCAGTGGTGGCGCGCCGGTGAGATCGAAAAAGTCCGCGAGTACTGCCTCAAAGACGTAGAGATCACAAAAAAGATATTCGATCACGCTCTCAAGCACGGCTCGATCAAATACAAAGAGCTCGGCAAGATCCACGAAGTGAAATTGGATACTTCAAAATGGCTCTCCCCTGCGGGCACCGCGATGACGTACACGTTGGGGCTGTAGTTTGTGCTTGGGGCATAGGTCTTGGGAAACCCACGGTTTTCCCATTCCTTCCTCCGCGGGAAACTCCCGTTTCCCGACCCCTTCCCCATCCCGGCCCCAATCTCAAACTCCCTTTGCTCGTTTGTGCTTGGGGCCGGGATCGAACCGGCGACCCTTCCCTCTTCAGGGGAATGCTCTACCAACTGAGCTACCCAAGCTTCGCTGCTACTGTAGCATAGGATGTTTACCTCGTGGAAGTACTGCTGGATGAACTCCCGAAGCCGGAGAAATTCTCTTGGAATTGTTGCCACGCATCCTCCAAACCGCTAAATTGCGCTTCCGCTTTGGCGCCCGTGCCTCGTATCTGATTCACTGCCTGCATCGTACTATCGAGCACTGGCGCAAGGTATTGCATATAGAGCCACAGAGGTGCGAGTAAGAGAAGCGCGTAAACGATGAATTTGATGAGGCCGCCCCAAAATGCATGGCGGCGCATCTTATGGAGCATCTGATTGTTCTCCCGCACGAGGCGATAGATTTCGCGCTGCTGCCCTTCTCCTGGATTGAGATCCATGGATGTTATTTTACCATCCCCGTTCAAAGCCCGAACGGATTGATGAAAAAAGTGTTGAAGCCGAGTATAAACGTAAAGGCAAGTAGTACGAGCCACCCCACGGTGAGGACTATGGGGGAGGAATATTTGCCCGTATAGGTCCAGGAATTCGTAATCAGGTTGATTCCCTCGATCACGAGCCCCATGAAGGCAGCAGCAAGCAGCGCTGCGAGAATTTCCCCCAATCCACCTATACGTGCAATTGCGTAGGTATCCTGCATGATAAGCATAAAGAATCCCCAAAAAAGCGGCAGCACAAGAAAAAGCCCGTGGTGCCGGCGCAATGACGGATAGTGCCACCAATCGAAAGCAAGCTGCCCCATATACTCCCATGCCATGCCGATCACGCACCCAGCGACGAACACAATGAGGGGCATTGCTGAACCCTTCAAGAGCTCTGTGGTAAAAGAAATACTAGCCCTTTCATAGAGCAGTGCCTCGAGAAATACAAAAAGCACCCCTGAGAACACCACTCCGCACCAGTGTCTGATCCGACGCCACTCGTGTTGGCCTCGTAGGAATTTTTGGTTTGCAACGTATGCCAGCACAGAGACACCTAAAAGAGCGGCAAAACTCAAAAGTGCGACCGCATTCATGGCACCAGTATAGCAATATTGCCCCCGCCAGGAATCGGACCTGGATTCTCGCGTTAGGAGTGCGAAGTTCTATCCATTGAACTACGAGGGCTCAAACTAGACTATCAGCACTTTGGTTATACCGCGAGGAGCTCGCGCAATTTCGGCTCATCGAAACCAACCACGAGGCTCTCCCCTACGGTAATGACCGGCACTCCCATCTGTCCACTTTTTTCTATCATCTCTTTGCGCTTCTCAATATCGGAAGCGACGTTATATTCGGTGAAGTTCACTCCATTGGCAGCAAAAAACTCTTTTGCAGCGTGGCAGAAGTGGCAAGTCGGTGTCGTATAGATTGAAACTGCTTCGTTAGTTGCCATACGTCATGCGCGTTACCTTTTAAGGACGATTAGTATATCACAGCGAGTTATCCACAGTGCAGAATACTTGAAATAGCTCGAACTGGCCGCGCCGCTGACAATATCAGGTTTTTCTTTGCTTCGCACTTCGTAGCCTTGGCGAAGAATGTGGCGGACTAGATTCGAGAATTCGCGAAGCGAATACAATTTCGTTCTTTGAATTTTTAACAAAAAACTGGGCCCGCGGAGAATTCGCGAGCCCAGGTGGCCGAGACGACAACCGAGTGGTCAGAGATAGAAGCCGTAGTTCACGCGGTTGTACACCAGCGAGCCAGCGAGTACCGCCAGGAAGCCGGATACGAACGCCGTGTATGCCCACGACACACCCATCGCAGCGCCGCCAGGCGGGAAGATGAGGGATGCGATGGCGGCCGCGATGACCAGCGACCATCCGATGGCGAGCGCGATGGACACGCTCTTGCGGGTCTCCGGCGCGATTCGGCCCCGTACAAGCTGTACGGCGTAAATCGCCAAGCCGAAGACGTTGCCGGGGATAACCCTGAAGCAGAACCATCTGATTCCTGCCCAGTCGATACCGAGTTCAGCGGCGACTGCGCAAAGACCGCGCGACGGTCGGGTGGTTACTTTCATGACAATCTCCTCCTGTGGGACAGTTTGAGAACGAGAAGTTGTAGGGCGAGGTCTGCGATGGACGCATACATGCCCAGAGCGATTGAACCGAAAATGATTGGTACGCCGGGGTCATCAGCGTTGAGCCACTCAATCATTTTCGGGCCGAGGGAATCGGTGTGGGTGAAAAGAATGTACAACCACAGTGCGATCCCCACGACCGCGAACAGCACTTTGTTGCGGCCGAGCAGAATGCCAATCGCTGCTGCGATGGCGAAAAACAGAACCGTTATTCCGGTGTCGAAGATCATGGTTTCCACCATTTGTTGGAAGTCGCTTCACCCGAGCGACACGGGTATACATCCATTGCAACTATGCCACAAGTTTGAGACTCAAAGCAATTAGCAATTCTTCAGAATCGTATGCCCAAAAGTTCCTTTTTCCCAAAAGAATACGAGTGCGCGAAGCGCACGCCTCTGAATGGTGAGAGCCGATGTTTTTTCGGGCTCCTTGGCGGTTTTCGAGCGTTACGATTTATGTACATATGTACATAAACTGTAACAGCTATCTGGCTGCCAGTATTGGTTGCGCATTCCTCGATGGTGCGGGATGCGAGAATCGAACTCGCGTCTACTGCTTGGGAAGCAGTCGTCCTACCACTGAACGAATCCCGCCTTCGCTAAAGCTTCGGCGGGCAGGCCCGCTTTCTGCTATTGCTCCATCAATTTAACAAAATCCCCATCTCTAAGCGAGGCGGCATGCGCCTTGAGGAAACCCGCGGAGCGCGACGGCGCGAGCGCGAGCAAAAATTCTGCAGAATTTTATGCGTTTTCCGAAAGGCGCATGCCGCCGAGCGTCTCACTACCACCACGTGAAGGCTTTTTTAAGTTTATCCATAAAAGTTGAGGTTGCATGGGGTTGCTCCGGTTGCGGCTCGACGATGACGATTAGCCCTTCCCCTCTTGCCGCGAGCGCGTATTGTTCGCGCAAGACTTCTTCGCGCCCACGGTCGGTCTCAAGGCTGGCGACATCGGACATCAGCTGCGTTTGCCGCTCTGATAGGTCGCTCAGCTGCACTTCTGCTCGGGTACGCAATGCTTTCGACTCTTGTTCTTTCTGATATGCGTTCCACACCCCGCCGATCACTACAACGACCAGCCCAAGGAGCACAAGAAGCAGAAGCCTCCTTCCAAAGAGCCGGACAGGATCATTCCGGTATCTCATCATTGCCATTTCTCTATCCTAGCATTACAATCTCTGAGCGAGCGTGGGCATTGCTTTTTTCCGGCTTCGCAGGTCCGACGGGACCGAGACCGAGCGCTGCCGCAACAGCGGCAGATAGCGACGGAAAAAAGTGATGCTCACCGAGCGACCCTCTATGAGTTTCCTTTTTGACAAGCGCACCAAGAAAGCAATGAGGTGGGTCTGGGGCGTGCTCGCTATCCTCATCATGCTGAGCATGGTGGTCTTTTTCGCACCTGGCCTCGTAAACCTCGCTGGCTAACTCTCGCGAACCACTTTGAGAAATACCTCATGGGGAATGTCTATCTTGCCCCGAGCAAGCATTTTCTTTTTGCCCTTTTTCTGCTTTTCGCGAAGCTTCATTTTCCGGGTGATGTCGCCACCGTACATATGCTGCGTGACGTCTTTTCTGAGCGCCGATTTGCGACGAGAGGCTATAATACGCCCGCCTGATCTGGCCTGGATCTTGAGCTCAAACATCTGTCGCGGCAGAAGATCTTCCAATTTCTCTACCATCTGTTCGGCCTCGTAATTCACACGGCGCTCTGAGACGATGCGCGCGAAGGCAGGTACCGCTTCTTCGGCGACGAGTATGTCGAGCCGCACCACCTCCGCTCTTCGCATGCCTTTGAGTTTGTAGCCGAGCGATGCGAATCCTGAAGAAACACTCTTGAGTTTGTCGAAGAATCCCCGCATCAGCTCACGCAGTGGCATTTCAGCTTGTAGCTCGATCTTGCCGTCTTGCAGCGTCTGTGTTTCCCCCACGTTCGCCTCGTGATCATAGAGGAGCTGTGAGATGCCGCCCATATAGTCGGTCGGAGTGATCAGCGTAATATCGGCCCACATTTCGCGCACCTGCATGATGGTGCCATCGTCGGGAAATTTCGCAGGCGAGAAGATCTCTTCGACCGTGCCATTCATGAGTGTGATCTCGTATATGGTTGTGGGCTGCGTTACAACGAGCGCGAGATTGAATTCCCGGCGCAGGCGCTCGATAATGATCTCGAGGTGGAGCATTCCTAAGAAGCCGCAGCGAAAACCCCGGCCCATGATGCCCGAAGATTCTTCTTCGTATGAGAGTGAAGAGTCCGACAAGCGGAGCTTTTCAAGCGATTGGCGTAGTATTGGCAGATCATCTTGACTCTCAGGGTACACGCTCGCCCAAATGACCGGCGTCGGCGCCATATAGCCCGAGAGCGCGGGCGCGGTGCGCCAGGCGTTGGTCACGGTATCGCCCACCGACGCGATTCCGGGCTTTTTGATACCGGTTACGATATATCCGATCTCCCCCTCGATAAGTTCGTCGCGAGGACGCTCATCGGGGCTCATTGCTCCGACTTCGAGTGCTACGAAATCGGCATCGGCCGCGACGAAGCGAAGTGTATCCCCTTTGCAGAATGTGCCGCCGAAGACGCGCAAATACACGATGATGCCGCGATGATCGGAATAGCCAAAATCGAAAATGAGCCCCTGCGTCTGGTCAGTGTGCAGCGGAGGCGGCACGATCTCCACGATCGTATCGAGTAGTGCCGCAACTCCTTCGCCGGTTCTACCCGAGACACCTAGAATAGTCGACTCATCGACTCCGAGAAGTAGCGCGAGCTCGCTTTTGATATCGCCCACGCGCGCGTTTTGCGCGTCGATCTTCGAGACGACCGGGATAATGACCCGATTGAGTTCCTTGGCAACACTGAGGACGGAGAGCGTTTGCGCTTGTACGCCCTGTGTGGCATCCACAAGCAAGACGACGCCCTCTACCGCGGTGAGCGCACGCGACACTTCATACGAAAAGTCGACATGGCCGGGCGTGTCGATGAGATTCAGAATGTATTCCTCGCCGCCCTTTTTCCACTCCATGCGCACTGGCGCCATCTTGATGGTGATGCCGCGCTCGCGCTCCAGATCCATGCGATCCAAGACCTGTTCCTGCATGCGCCGCGGCTCTATGGTGCCGGTGAGCTCAAGCATGCGATCGGCCAGCGTTGATTTGCCGTGGTCGATGTGGGCGATGATAGAAAAATTCCGAATTTTCATAACAGCCAGTGTATCCTAACTCTAAAAGACAGGAGTGCCTATGCGCGAGATGCACTGAAGGCATGCGTGTATTTCTTCTACCCTCTAAGCGAGGAGCAAGCTGAGCTTTGAGAAAGGCCCCTCGCAGGCGTGTCGGCGCCGAGAGGAGCAGATCCGCCAGCAGGCGGATACGCGTGTCTTTCGAGAAGCTCAGCTTGCGACGAGCGCCCCCCTACTGTGGAGTCGTCGGCCCTCCCTCTTCCGCCGAAACGACAGCGCTCTGCGGAACGAGGACTTTGATGCCACGCAGGCGCCCGCGGATCGCTTCAAGGATCTCTGCAAACTCGCGGCTCCCTAAGAGCGCGTACGTGAGTCCTGCGACTATAAGCCCGAACATACCTGCCGCAAAACCTTTCGTTATAACCGAGAGCGTGGTCGAAGCGAGCGTAATAGGGCCGATCACTACCAAAAGGCCGTAGGCACCCAATCCTGCAGCGAGCGAGGCAATGGCGCTTTGCACCCATCCGCCCCACACGCGCGAAAGGAATCCTCCGAATCTCCTTTCGAAATGAATTACGAGGACAATGGCGCCCAGGATGGAAACCACTGTATGCGCGAGCGCGAGCGCTAAAACCGAGCTTCCAGGCACATTCACGACACGTAAGATACTCTGGGCGAGATCAGCGATGAGTGGATTCTGAAATACGCCGATGAGAAGTGCTCCGAGACCTACGGTAGCGGTGGCAGTAAGGAGAGAGACAAAAAATGGCACAAAAGTCCTGCCGGATGCGTAGTATCCTCGTACAAGGAGAAACGCAATGCCCTGGGCGGCAAGGGAAAGTGAAAGTAAGCCAAGTACCGCAGCAGTGAGACGCGTATCGGTCCAATCGAATGCGCCGCTCCCTAGTATCGCGCGCACGATGTACGCTCGCAGCACGATAATGAGCGCGAGCGCGGGAAGCGACCAGAAGACGACCAGTCGCGCGGCGGTTGCAATGTGCTCGATAAAAAGATCGCGCTCGCCGCGGGCAAATGCTGCAGCAAGGATAGGAAAAGCAGCGACAGAATATGATGCGCCGATGATCGCAAGCGGGACCGCCTGCAGGTTCGAGGCCAACATGTACACCGCGATCGAGCCAGGAGTTAGCGTTGCGGCGAGCGCGACAAGCCCGATGAACGTGATTTGGTTGAGTGAGAGCGCGAGCGCCCGCGGGATCGAGATGGTGGCCGTTTCCCACAGGACCCTCGGCCGCCTCAGGCGCGGGAGCGATCGGAAAAAGCCGTCCGCGAAGGCCGATGGGGCCTGGATACCCACGTGCATGAACGCGCCTAAGACAACGCCGAGCGCGAGCCCCAGCATTCCCCACATGGGATAGAAAAAGACAACGCCAGAGATGATGCCAATGTTGTATAGGAGCGGCGAGAGTGCATACAGGGCATAGCGCTGCCGCACCTGGGTAATTGCCCCGAAGATATTGGATAGCCCCAAAAAGATCGGCTGCAGGAGCATGATACGGGTCAAAAGGACGAGCTCCCCGAGATGCCCAGCGGCGTTCAGTTTCGGGAAAAGAGAGGCAAGGAGAGCCGGCGCGAATAGCGCAGCAAGGGCGGCGACTGCGACGGTAAAGATTGAAAATCCGATGATAATGCTATCGATATACTCGCGCTGATCAGTGAATGTGCGGCGCGATAGTTCAGGGATCAGAATATACACAGATACCAAGGCGCCGGTCCCAACAAATATGAGATCCGGGATACGAAATGCCGCGTAGTAGATGTCGAGCGTCTGCGAGGCCCCGAACGTGTGTGCCAGAAGCTTGTCCCGCAGGAGTGCCAAAAGAGAGGAAAGAAACGCGGAGAGCGCGATCATATTCACCGCCGCGTGCAAGCCGCGCACCTCGTACGAAAGGAGTCGGAGAGCCCGATTCATCATACGAGCTATCTATTCGGCACGGGGTTTTGAGCAACGGGTAGCCGACCGGCGCGAAGATTCGCGAGTGCCTGCTGCACTACGGGCTGATTTGGATCTATGGTGTTGAGTGCCTCGAATATTTTGATGGAGTCGGCCGTACGGCCTAACTCTGCATAGGTAAGGCCCAAAACGTACGCGGCGTTGGCGTAGTTGGGCTCGAGGGTCAATGCGCGTTCAAGGGCTGCAGCCGCATTTTGGAAGTCTTTGGCAGCATAGGCAATTGAGCCTGCATTGAACCATGCGAGCGGGTCGTTCGACGCATATTGGGCGGCAAGCGCTGCGGTAGAGAGTGCGTCTTTGAGATTGTTCTGAGATGCGTATATCTGCGAGGCAACGTAGTAGGCGGCAGCAAAATCTTGCTTGAGCTGTACCGCTGCCGCCAAGTTTTGCAGCGCTAAGTCAGGATGGTTTTCTATGATCTCAAGCTGCGCCAGTTGGAAGAGCGGCACGGGGCTTGAAGGATTCTCTTGCCGAGCACGTTCATAGGCTGCGCGGGCGTTTTCATACGCGCCTGCAACCTTAACGCCCGCGAGCTGCTGGTAGAGCCCGGCGACTTCAAGCCAATTTTGATAGTCGTCTCCATTAATCGCAACTGCATCGAGCCCATGTTGGATCGTTTCTTGCAGTGTGGTTTGCAATTGCGCACGCACTGCTTCATCTTCCGGATCCCCTTTTGCAATAAGTTGCTGCAACTGGACGAGTCCGAGCTGCACTGCCGCACGATGCGCGCGGGTATTCGACGGATATACCTTGAGTGCCTTCTTTATGAGATCTGATGCCCTCTGAACATCTTGTGTCTGGTTGTAGACAATAATACTCTTATTGAGAAGCATCTCCGCTGCGAGCACTCGCGATATCCCGAGAGAAGTTGCCAAAACCACAATGCCAAAAAGGATGAGGCCGATTGCTTGCGCTATTCCTTGCCATCCCTCGCCGCGCACGCGCAAGTAGATGAGGCCCGTGATCCCCGCCCCTGCGGCTGAGGCTGTGAGCAATCCGGCGAAGATAAATACAAGTGCGCTTAGTGCTGGGCCTGGTACGTACAAGATATAGAAGACGACCAGGTACAGAGCTGCAAGGCCAAACGAAGAAGCATAGAGTACATCTGGCGCCCCGTGCGCCTTAGTATGGCGTATAAGCGAGCGACCCGCGGTGAGTAGGATCGCGCCTACAAAGAGTATCCATACAAGAATGCCAATAATGCCGGTCGTGACAAATGAAGTAGGGATAGATCCTACGCCCGCGTTGAAATCAGTGTTCCAAAATGCTGTCTGATTGACGCTTGCCGGCTTATATAATCCCCACTCACGGCCAAACGTGTTGGGACCCGCTCCGAAAAAGAGTGACGCGGGCTCTGTAAGAGAGAGGCTGCCTATCTCTATCGTGCCTTGCCAGGACGGCCGTACTTCGACGCTTGCCACCCGTATTTGAGAAGGCATCACGTTTGTGATAAAGCTGCCGAAGACCATCAAGAAGACCGCAAGGATAATGAGAACCCCCCATTCGCCGTGCGTCTTCCAGGAGAAAGAAACGTGGCCGCTCTTAGCGCGCTGAGCCATGAGCTCAAATGCAAGCCCAACTGCGCAAGCGACAGCGACCGCCGCCCAGACATCAAAGAAATTCGCGACAATAAGTAACAAGACCGAGGCGAGAGACACGGCCCAGATAAGGTAGCGCCAGATCCCCTCTGCAGCTTGGCTCTCTCGCAAGCTGAGCCCCAGAATAGTGAAAAGGCCCAGTATGATCGCAAATTCATGCCAGTTGCCAAACGCATTTCCTGTCTGCCCTGCGATGGCGCCGCCAAATCCGAATTGCGGCATTGCGAAGTGAAATATTTCAAGACCTACAAGTATCGCGGCTCCAATATAGAGGCCCCGTATTGCCCTCACGCGGGCTTCTGGCGCACCTGAAAAGATAAGCGCAGAAAGCGCGAGCGCGGCATACAGAATGCATGCAAAAGCGAGCGTGTCTTGTTCAACTCCTGTTCCCACAAGCGATACTTGAGAAACGCCAGATACGAGGACAGAAGTCGCGTAGATGATCGGCAAAAGCAGTCCAGCAGCGAGGATCAGGCTTGCGGGAATTCTAACGCTTCCTTCTAAGAATCGGGCGGCCACCCAACACACTGCCGTAATCGCTAATAGCACGACAATGAGCGCGGCTTTTGCTTGTACTATCGTTATCCAAAGGACGGGCACGAAAAAAATCGGCAAAAGGCCGATAAGGAGTATCATGCACCACTGCGCTACGGAGTCGAGTTTTGAAGTGCCATTCCCCATACGATCGTATTGACTGGTATCGCACTAGTGTAGCACACCTGTTTTTATGCAACTTTTGTCTAAACGGTGGGGATGTTGTTTTTTGGCTAATATATGAAATACTGTCCCCCTGCATTAGGCAGCCGCTCGCGCGCAAGCGTTGAGAGGAAAGTCCGGACACGCACATCGATCAGATGTAGTACGGTAGCGGGTAACGCCCGCCGGGGTAATCCTAGGGATGCGAACAGAGACGTCCGAGCCGAGAGGCAAAGACACCCCTGTCTGCCGACAGGCAGGCGCAAGGGTGAGCCAGTGTGGAAACGCATTGGGTGCAACGGCAAAAATCCTACCTGCGTGCAAGGCCGTGCTTGGTCGTGCCGCTTTGAACATTCGGTGTTCAGTGCGGCATGACTGAGAGAGCCGCGCGAGGTGAGTGGCAACATTCATCCCAGATACATGGCTGCCCCCGACAGAATCCGGCTTATTGTGCAGTGCAGGCGAGCAAAGCAAACGAGCTTTGCTCGTTTGCTTTTGAGCCAAACAAACAAAACGAACGAAGTGAGTATTGTGCAGAGGAAACGAACAAAGCGAAAGCGATGCTCGCTTTCGTTTATAGTTGAACCCAGTCTCCCACTTCAACTGAATGCGCCGCAGCGTATCCCGCCGGAAGCTCGAGCACGTAGCGCGCCTGCTGCGTAGGCTCGAAGCTCTGTGGATAGGTATCGGGAGACACGTTTTCTGTGATAGAGACGATCGTGCCGTCAGCGGCGAGCCACAGAATATCGATCGAGAATCGCATATCTTTCATCCAAAATCCGTATTCCCCATCGGCGGGAAAAATAAAGAGCATGCCTTCGTCGGGAGCTAGTCCTTCGCGGCCACTCAATCCCCTTTGCCGCTCTGCGGGAGTCTCTACAACAGTGGCTTGTACGGTTTGGTCTCCCACGCCTATCGTCCGCATCGGAGATGCGAGCGAGGAAGTACTGACGGGAGCAGGCTTAACGTGCTGCTCCGTCAAGATCGTATAGAAATATGCGGCGACGAGTAGAAGTACGCCCGCAACAGCGATGTAGATTGATCCGCGCTTCATATCACGAGGCTACTCTGCAAGATATGCGCCAGTCTGATCCGCTTCCATGTCATAGTTCGCCCCTACCGCTGCGGACCCGACGACGAGGATGATAGCCATCACAATGAATGAGACAAGCCAGTAGAGCGAGACTATCAAGTAGTAGCGGATGGGTTTTTGCTCCCAGAGCACCATTCCAAGCATCGGCGGGGCGGTAAAGCCGATCCAACACCAAAAGCCAAGCTCTATGGCACCGATCCAGTCATATACTCCCCAGGCGATGCCGAAATAGTTCATCACATATGCGACAAGCATGCTCGCAAGGAGCGCCACGAGTGCATAGAGCGGCATCCACTTCTTGCCGCGCTCCGCCATTTCGGGAGTCATACCTCCCATTCGCATCCAGCTGCCGCCGAAAATGCTCGGGTGGTACCATACCCACCCAATGAGAACGGATGCGACGCCTGCGGCGAGTATTGGCCAGAACGTTACTTCCATCATGTTGTGGTAATGATAACGTGCACCCCACTCACGTCTAGAGGACGATGTGTACAGATTCGGAGGCGGAGAGATTCGAACTCTCGATGCCTTGCGGCATGCCGCCTTTCCAAGGCGGTGCACTAGACCACTATGCGACGCCTCCGTATGTTGCGAAGTATAGAATATCCCCATGCCTTGTTCAATACAATGCAATTGTATCGATATATCGATACAATGTGGAATATGACTCATGTCTCTCAGCGAACGCTTGCCACAAATACTTCAAGGCGGATCAAGAAGAACCTTATCAACGCGCTCGGGGGAAATGACGGGGTTATCATCGAGTCTCTTCTTACACCGACGGAAACGACAATGCTCGCAAAGCGCTTAGCAATGATCGTCATGCTCGAACGCAAATATTCCTCATATGAAATAGGTAAGGGTCTGAACGTGAGTATTTCTACAGTCCTTCGTTTTGAGCGGATGCTTCGCGCGGGGGTATTTCGTGCAATTCAAAGAATCTTGCGCAGTAAGAAAAAAGTATCACTATTAGAGTTGTTGGAGCTGACGTTCGTGCGCCATGGAAATGCAAAACACAAAAGGCGCATGGCGGACATCAAGCGCAGGTTATGGGCCACGTAGTCTAATGTATCGATATATCGATACATTTCATGCTGTGTGATTTGCCAACGATAGGCTGGCGGATGACCTTACACGCGCATTTGAGTAAGTGCTGCTACTCTTTCTTCAACAGGTGGATGGGTCGAGAAAAGCTTAGCAATAAAGCGGCCAGCTTCGTGCGCACCGAATGGATTTGAGATAAAAAGGTGGGCAGTGGCGTGATTTGCCTTTTGCATCGGCGCACCATAGGACGCTATCTTCTGTAAGGCGGAAGCAAGAGCATCCGGATAGCGCGTCAGAAGCGCCCCAGACGCGTCAGCTAAGAATTCCCGCTTTCGGGAAACAGCCAACTGTATCAATTGTGCAGCGATGGGCGCAAGAATGATAGCAGCGATACCGGCAACGAGCAGCAGTGGATTTTTATTGTCGCGATTCCCTCCCCCGAAAAAGCTCATGCGCAAAAAGATATCTGAAACGATGGCGATGAATCCAGCGAGGACTACCGCAACCGTCATCACCAGAATATCTCTGTTGCCGATATGTGAGAGCTCGTGCGCAAGGACTCCCTCTAGTTCCGAGCGATCCAGCCGCTCAAGCAGTCCGGTTGTTACGGCAACCACTGCATGTTTTGGGTCGCGTCCGGCGGCAAATGCGTTCGGAGCGGGCTCCTGCATTACGTAGACGCGTGGCTTCGGAAGCCCTGCGGTGATCGCGAGATTCTCTACAATGCGATGCAGCTCAAGGTATTCGACAGGATCAGCTTCCTTCGCGCCGGTCGCAGAGAGAGCGATCTTATCGGAGAACCAGTATGCGGTTATGTTCATTACAAGAGAAAAAGCGACCGCGGCGTAGAGAATGGCAGTATTGCCATACAGCTGCGATACGATCCATCCGAGCGCGATAACGATGACCAAGAATCCGGCCATGAGGAACCATGTCTTGCGGATGTTTTTGCCTTGTTGGGTGTAAAGAGATGCCATAGTGAAAAGACTCCGTAACTATACCAAAACGCTACCAATATATTGCTAGAAGCTGACCTTGACGGGGTTCCTCGCTGCTTCTTCGCCAGCATCAAGCTGGAAGAACTCTCTTGTTTTGAATCCGAATGTACTGCCCACAATGTTCGTTGGGAATTGCTCGAGTGCGTTCTGGAGGTCTTGCACGACCGTGTTGTAGAATCGGCGAGCGGCTTGGATCTTATTCTCGGTGTCGGAGAGTTCTCGCTGGAGCTCGACGAAATTAGAGTTTGCCTTGAGATCGGGGTAGCTCTCAGAAACCGCAAAGAGCGATTTAAGCGCGCCGGTAAGCATGTTCTCTGCTTGCGCGTGCTCAGCGACACTTTGCGCCCCCATCGCTTTTGTACGCGCATCCGTTACTTTCTGCAACGTTCCTGCTTCGTGCGCAGCGTAGCCCTTTACCGTCGCGATGAGATTTGGGATGAGGTCGTAGCGGCGCTTCAGCTGCACATCGATGTCAGACCACGCCTCTTCTGCCTGATTCGTAAGCCGGACGAATCGGTTGTACGCCCAGACAACGAACAGCACTGCCAGGACAGCGATCCCAAGAAGTATCCACGAAATGTTCATGCGCTTAGTGTATCACAATCGCCTCAACTATCTATATACCTAGGAAATTCTTCAGGGCTTGCGCGATTCCGTCCCAGAAACCTCTTGGCTGCGGGCTTGCGCTAGGAGTGGGGGCTGGCCCGCCGAATGTATTGAAATCCGGATTAGTATAGAACGATGCTTGGTTTGCCGTTCCACCCGCGGGCCCACTTTGGCCTGCCCCCTGTGCTTGGAGCGCGACCATTTCCTGTGTTGGATATAGTACGGGCCGCTCGGTCTCACCAGATTGCAACGTTGCACTCGAATTGCTAAAAACATTCCCCACAGCCTCTGATGCTGATTTTGCCACATCTTGTATCACTCTCCCCACGGCAAACCAGCTGAACGGAGACTTCGGGGCTTCGGTGGTTGTTGTATCCTCAGTCGTTTCGTCGGTGATAGGCACAAGTGTGGTGTCCAGCAGATTGCTGATCAGCGTACTGCCGAGCGAGCTCGGGCAAGGCTTTCCATCGGGACCAAGGGCATTGGGATCGCTCTCCCCGCTAAAGGCGCTAGATCTGGTAGATCCAGATGCGGGACAGGGCTCGGTTTTCGGCTGCTCTGGCGGTTTCTCGTCTTTTTTTGGCTCAGGCATTTTCGGCATCTCGGGTGGTTTGCCTCCGCCTGGCGGCTCCCCCTTGCAGATGTTTGGCCCCTTACACTTACCAGGTGTCTCATGCCCATTGGTAAAATCCGGACACGAACAGTCGAGTCCCCCTTTCTTTTTTGTTTTGGGATTTATCTTATCGCAGGGATAAGTGTAGTCTTTGTCGGGTGTGCATTTGGCGTCCGCTTCTTTCGCAACCGCAAGCTGGCTCGAGCGAGATGCCGTAGACATGCTCAGTGAGCCAATTGTAAAGCTCACCACGAATACCGCGGCGAGCGCGATAGCGCTTGAGGATGTAAACCGGAAGGCCTTCTTCTTCCTCCGCGATGCCATACCGCAATTCTACCACGCAAAATTGCGCTCCTTCCGTATTTTCCCAACCCCCAAGCGAGGCGCTCAGTGGGCCTGGAGCAAGGCCCCTCGCAGCCGCGACGGCGGCGAGAGGAGCAGATCCGCCAGCAGGCGGATACGCGTGTCTTGCGAGAGGCCCACTGAGCGCCGAGCGCCTCACTCCATGTCCCCACCCATATTTGGGGCAGGGGCTTTCTTGTCTTCTGGGATATCCGCCACCGCAGCCTCCGTGGTAAGAAGCACTGCCGCAGCTGAGGCAGCATTTTCAACACAGCTGCGCGTTACTTTGACCGGGTCAAGGATCCCTGCTTCGTACATATCAACTATTGAAGCGTCCTCCCTTTCGGCGGAAGCGTCAAAGCCGAAGGCTGGGCCTTTTTTCACAACTTCCTGCAAGACGACGGCTGCATCCTCGCGCCCCGCGTTGCGTGCAATCTGCAAAAGAGGAGCAGAGAGTGCGCTCACAAGAATTCGGTATCCAACCGTATATTCATCGTGTGCCTTTCCGTCGATCTTCTTTCCGAGCTTCTCGCCCACCTTTGCAAGTGCCGCGCCTCCTCCCGGGACAATGCCCTCAGCGATCGCAGCCTTCGTGGCATTGACCGCGTCTTCAATTTTATCTTTGAGATATTTCATTTCGGTCTCCGTGGCAGCGCCCACTCGTATGACCGCGACGCCTCCGGAGAGCTTCGCGACGCGCTCTTCGAGTTTTTCTTTGTCGAATTTGGAATCCGTATTTTCTATCTGCTTGCGTAGCTGTGCCACGCGCTCCGAAATATCGCCTTTCTTCCCTTTCCCACCCACAATAATGGTCGAGTCTTTCGTCGCGACCACGCGGTTCGCGCGGCCAAGCATGTTGAGCTCCGCCTTTTCTAGTGTAATACCGAGGTCATCGGAGATAACCGTGCCGCCGACGGTGATCGCGATGTCCGCCAGCATCTCTTTCTTGCGGTCGCCGTATCCGGGCGCCTTGACGGCAAGTACGTTGAATGCGCCGCGCAGTTTATTGACCACAAACGTCGCAAGCGCCTCGCCATCTACGTCGTCAGCGATGATAACGAGGTCCTTTTTCCCGCTTTGCGCTACTTTTTCAAGGAGCGGTAAGATCTCTTTTACCGTCGAGATCTTTTTATCAGTGATGAGGATGGGTGTATCTTTCACTTCCGCTTCCATGCGCTCAGCGTTGGTGATCATATAGGCGGAGACGTACCCTTTGTCGAATTCCATGCCTTCCACAAAATCTGACTCGATGCCGATAGATTGAGATTCTTCCACGGTGACAACGCCATCTTTCCCTACCTTCTCTACTGTATCTGCGATCGTTTTCCCGAGCTCCTCTGATTCAGCAGAGATCGTCGCGACTTGCCGGATATCATTCTTACCTTTCACCTCACGCGCCATTTTTTTCAATTCATCAACAGCATCCTTTGCTGCCGCCTCAATGCCGCGGCGCACCATCATGGCGTTCGCCCCGAGCGCGGTACGTTTCAAGCCCTCGTGAATGATCGCCTGCGTTAATACGACCGCAGTCGTGGTGCCATCTCCTGCCTTGTCGTTAGTCTTGGTCGCGACCTCTTTCACGATTGAGGCCCCCATATTTTCGAACTTATCAGCGAGCGTTATTTCTTTGGCGATAGAAACGCCGTCGTTGGTGATCGTCGGGCCGCCCCAGGATTTGTCGAGGGCAACGTTGCGCCCTTTTGGCCCAAGCGTCACTTTTACCGCACTCGCAACGACATCAACCCCGCGCTTCAGCGCTGCCCGAACATCCTGATCGAAAAGTACCTGTTTTGCCATAGAGTTTTATGTAATGATGGCTTTTACGTCGCTCTCGTGAATAAGATGAAGCTTTTGCTCATCGATCTCTATCTCACTCTCCCAGCCCGGATTGAAGTACACTTTCTGTCCGGGCTTTACTTGCATCGGAAGCACCTTCCCGTCGTCGTTCATTCGTCCCGGGCCGACGGCAAGTACTATTCCGCGCGTCGGCTTCTCTTGTTTTGCAGCGTCAGGGATATAGATGCCGCCAGCTGTTTTTTTCATCGCCTCTTCCGGTTTGACGAGCACGCGATCGCCGAGAAGCCGCATTTTAATATTTGGTTCTTTGGTATCTTTTTTGGTTTCCTTTTTCATATTTTTTCCTTGCTTAATTAGAATAAATGGGCTCGAAGAGAAGCAGAGCGAGGGCTCACTATAGTCAAATGGCTCCGAAGGGGCAACTTGACAGCTCTAATATGAGTGATACAATGAATTTGATTGTTTCCTCGCGCCGTGATAGTCTCTACCTCAATGGTTTTGCTCCAGCAGATGCTGCCCTACGTGCAGATCGGCCTTTCGGTCCTTCTCATTGTTGCGGTCCTTTTGCAGCGCACGGGTGCCTCGCTGGGGGGAGCTTTTGGAGCCGACAATTTCTCGTCCGGTTTCCATACCCGCCGCGGATTGGAGCGTACGCTCTTCCACGCGACGATCCTTCTTGGTATACTGTTTGCACTATCGGCACTGGTTAGTCTTCTTATTAGTTAACAGCAGCGCACACCACAGGAATAGCTACGGCTATTCCTCGGCAGCCCGCGCGCGGCTAAAGCCGCTATGGATCCCGATTACGACTCCAACTCCCGTACAGCTCAAAATCTGAAAGTGACGCTTACCAAAGAGCGCACGGTCGGCCACTTCTCTTCTTTAGGAGACGTGCTTCGTACATTCAGCCCCGGCGAGCGCCTTATTCTCTATGCGTTCACTATTCTTTTGGGTATCTCAGCGCTTGCGCTGCTCGCGGGCTTGAATTCGGCTGTCTCGGTCACGGTACCTACCCAAGGCGGCACGCTTGTCGAAGGCGAGGTAGGCCCTGCGCGATTTATCAACCCTATTCTTATGCTTTCGCAGCCTGACGAGGACCTGTCAATGCTTGTCTACTCGGGTCTCACTCGAGTCTTACCAGAGCCGAGCCCGTCTGGCGCGCAGAGCTCTGTGGTACCGGATCTTGCGAGCCACTATGAGGTTTCTGAAGACGGGACGACGTATACCTTTACGCTCCGGGAAGATGCAACATTCCACGATGGTTCCCCGGTTACTGCCGACGACGTTATTTTCACGGTGGAAGCAGCACAAGATCCCGCTATCAAGAGCCCGCGGCGTGCTGATTGGGAAGGCGTCCAAGTGTCGGCGACGGACGAGCATACGGTCGTATTCAAGCTAGCACATGCGTATGCGCCGTTCATCGAGAATACGACGCTCGGCATTTTGCCCAAGCACATTTGGGGAAACGTGCCGGCGGAAGAATTCCCTTTTAGCCCTGCCAATACGCACCCAATAGGTAGCGGCCCGTATCGAGTGCTAAGTTCTGCCACGGATGCAACCGGCTCTGCTACACGCTACGATCTTGTACCTTTCAGAAACTACACGCTCGGAGAAGCATATGTGAAGCGCATTACGTTTGTCTTTTATCCTAACCAAGAGGCAATGCTCGAAGCATTTAACGCGCGAAAGATCGATGCGATCGCTGGCGTAACGCCCGCAGATCTTTCCAAGCTCGAGCGCACTGATTTTAATTATGTCCATGTGCCGCTGCCGAGAGTGTTCGGAGTCTTTTTTAATCAGAGCCATGCCCCAGTCCTTGCCGATACGGCAGTCCGAGTGGCGCTGGATCAGGCGCTCGACAAAGAAGAGATCGTGCGCACTGTCCTCAACGGGTACGGCAGGACGCTTGATGGGCCAATACCTCCCGGCTCAACGGGCGACATGCGCCCCGCTAGCGCGGCGACGTTTACGAAGCCAGAATCTGCGACGAGCTCTGCTGATTCAGCTTCCAACCTTGCAGACACTGCTCGCGCGACGCTGAAGCGAGCTGGTTGGACATTCCTGCCTGCCGCGACGAGCACGGCGCAAGCAGGCGACGAAGCGACGGGCGTGTGGAAAAAGAAAAATGTTGAATTAGCGTTCTCACTCGCGACAGCAGGCGAGCCCGAGCTTTTGGCAACGGCAAATAAAGTCGCAGCGTATTGGCGCGCCGCTGGGATCAAGGTAGAGGTGCAGGTATATTCCCTTTCTGAGCTCAACACGACTGTTTTGCGGCCGCGCGCCTATGACGCGATCCTCTTTGGAGAAGTCGTGGGGCGAACCGCCGATCTGTTTGCGTTCTGGCACTCAAGCCAGCGCAATGATCCCGGGCTCAATCTTGCCCTCTATGCAAATTCCCGTGTTGATTCACTCTTGAGCCAAGCGCGCGCGACTACGGATTTTAGGCAGCGTGAAAAATTGTACGAGCAATTTTCTGATGCCGTTGCAAACGACACCCCGGCTATATTCTTGTACGCGCCTGAATTTATTTACCTCGTGCCAAGCTCTGTGCATGGGATCACGCTTGGTTCGCTCACCACTCCCGCTGAGCGATACGTCAACATTAGAAATTGGTATACCGACACAGAAAAAGTCTGGAATATCTTTACTGAAAAATCAAACTAACTATGCCCGGCAGGACAATTTCGAATTGCCTCGGCATGAACATTCACCAACCTATGACAAGAAAAATCACTTCAGCAGTCTTACCAACCTTCCACAGGCTAACCTGCGGCAGGAATTATTCGAAATTGTACTAGCCGGGTATGGGACCACAATCAACACAACGAAACCCTTCCCCCCAGCATGGGAGGCCCCGTTCACGGCCCCCAAGTCGCGCTCCGCAAAGAAGTGGCAGAGTGCGGCATTTTGGCCGCTCCAATCACCCCCCACGTCGCACACGCTCGCGCGTCGAACACCAGCAGTCAAAAGATCGCAAACAATTCATAGCTCCGATCGCGCCGCCCCCTGCCGATACCATCCGTATTATCCCCCTGGGTGGCGTCGAAGAAGTCGGGCGCAACATGACCGCCGTTGAGTTCGGCAACGATATTTTTATTCTGGATTGCGGATTTGCGTTCTCCGAAGGAGATACGCCGGGAGTGGATTACATCCTACCCAACACGGGATACCTCGAAGAGCGGCGGGATAAAATACGCGGCCTCCTGATCGGCCACGGCCACCTCGACCACATCGGCGGCATTCCCTACATCATCGATCGCATCGGCAACCCCACGATCTACACGCGGCGCCTCACCGCCAAGATGATCCAGAAGCGCCAAGAGGAATTCACGTCCGCCGTGCCCGTCAACATCCGCGAAGTGGAGAGCGACGAGGTCATCAAGCTCGGCGCCGCAACCATCCGATTCTTCGGCGTCACGCATACGGTGCCTGATTCAATGGGCATCATTATCGGGACCCCGCATGGCGACGTCGTCTACACGGGCGATATAAAACTCAATCACTTGGACGGTGAACCATCGGATGAGGAGAAAAAAGAATTCGGCATCTTTAAGGATCGCAACGTACTTGCGCTTCTTATGGACTCGACCAACGTCTGGCAGCCCGGCTTCTCCATCCCCGAATCAGTTGTCTATAAGACCCTTGATGGGATCATCAAAGAGTCAAAGGGTCGCCTCATCATCGCGATGTTTGCCTCGCACCTCGAGCGACTCATCCGCGTCGTGCACTTTGCCGAGCAGTACGGCAAGAAGATCGTCATAGACGGACGTTCCATGCGCACCAACATCGAGATCGCGCGAGAGATCGGACTCATCAAGTACAAGGACGACACGGTCGTTGCGGTCGAGAATATGGGGCAATATCAACCCGAGAGAATGATAATCCTTGCTACAGGAGCTCAGGGCGACGAATTCGCCTCGCTCGCGCGCATCGGCAATAAATCACACAAGCACATCCGCCTACAGCCGACCGACACCGTCGTGCTCTCTTCTTCGGTCATTCCCGGCAACGAGCGCGCGGTCCAGAAGCTCAAAGACAATCTCTCACGCCAGGGCGCACACATCATTACCTACCACGCCTCCGACGTGCACGCTTCCGGCCACGGCAACCGCGAAGAAGCTGCGTGGATCCACTCCCAGATCAAACCGAAATTCTTCATTCCCGTGCACGGATACCACTACATGCTACGCGTGCATGCCGATCTCGCAATCGAAATGGGCGTGAAGCCCGAGAACATCGCGATACCTGACAACAGCTCTGTCATTGATATTGTGAAAGGAGAGAAAATCATCAAGCATCCTTTCAAAGCACCTGCAGAGTTACGCGTCGTCGAAGGGCACACCGTAAGTGAGCTTTCCGATGTCTTGATGCGAGATAGAAAAGCACTGGGTCAAGAAGGATTCTGCGTAGTCGTTGCCACAGTAGATCGCCGCTCCGGCAAGCTGCACAAATCCCCCGACATCATCTCGCGCGGGTTCGTCTATCTGCGAGACAACAAGGAGCTCATGGACCAGACGCGCCTCATCATCCGCAAGTCAGTGGAAACATCGCTGCGCAATCCTCGCGCTGCTGACCTCGATGTCGCCCGCGAAGACCTCGCCGACGCAGTCTCCCAATTCCTCCTCCAACGCACCATGAAGCGCCCGATCGTTATTCCGGTAATTGTTTCAGTGTAGCGTTGTCGCACTGAGCGTGATAAGTTTGAAGCCGTTGCAACCCGGAGGACTTCTCGATGACGTTCCGACATGGAAAAGATTTACCGTTTCCCAGAATGGTCCGTCTAGGTCGCCTCTTAAAGGGCGCGGGACCTGACATGGTGCAAGGTGTCGCAAAAGAATACCTCAAGGCTGAGCGGGAAATCAGCAAAAAAGTTCGAAAGGCCAACGAGGCCTTTCGCAAGAAGAAGAACTCTAAGTGAGTCACCGTTCGGTTTCCTTTGAGCAATTAAAATGGCAGGCCGGTCGGTTCTGCCATTTTGCTTTTACGAGATCTGCCACTTCCCTTTTTCTTTCACGATAAGCCCGTCACGCGCAAGCGAAGCGAGCGCGTTTTGAATGTTTGAACTTTTAAACTTTAAATTCTTCAGGGAAGAAGGTCCGTTGTGCAGCTGACGCAAGATCTCTCCCCGTACCTGCCGCAGTGATCCTTCAAACTTCGATTGTTTCGTGTAGTGCGCACTTCGGACATTGTTGCGAATCCCTGAGCGCTTCAGATGCGCGCCATAATCCATCAGCGCCCAATGCCATGTGCACGGGTCTTGCCCCTTCGCGGCGCAGTTTGCGAACGGCATGATCTCGCTATCGGGTATGGTCGACCTCGTAGGTCGACCATGGAAGAAGTGGTACATAAGCGATGTTCGGATGTTGGTTTCGATAAGAACGTCTGGTTCGTTGAACGCAAAAACTTTCACGGCGGCTTCCGTGTACGGTCCGACCCCTGGCAATGAATGCTCTAGTGCCTTTCTGAAGTTGCCCTTGAACTTTGAAACGACCACTTTTGCCGCATCGTGCAAGTATTTCCCCCGCCGGTTGTATCCGAGCCCGCTCCAGACCTTCAAAACGTCCGAGAGTTTTGCCTCCGCGAGCACGTGAACACTCGGGAACGCTTTCAAGAGTTCTTTGTACTTTTCTTTCACTCGCGACACTTGCGTCTGCTGCAGCATGACTTCCGAAACCAGGATTCGGTATGGGTCTTTAGTCTTTCTCCACGGAAGATCGTGTCTTCCGTGCTTTTTCCAATAGCTCCAGACAGTTCGCCGGAACGTACTGATGCGACTAGAGTTGGTAGATGACATCTTTACGTTCGACGACTACATTCCAGTCGAGGCGTTTCGCGTACCGATACAGCTTCGCGTTGGGATTAAAGCAGATCGGCTTTGCGACCATTTCAAGAAATGGAATGTCGCTCTCGGTATCCCCGACCCCTATCGAGTGCTGGAGTGTGAGATTTTCTTTCTCGACAGCGCGACGTACGATCGCAGACTTGTTGAGTATCAAATGCTCCTCGGTGACGTTCCCGGTAAAACACTCTTGCGGGCCTATTTCATAAATCATTCCATACGTTTTGTTGAATCCAAGGCGCGGACAGAATTTGTCGAGAACCGTTTTCGGCGAGTGCGACACGGCAAGCAGGAAGTAGCCCCGCTTTTTGAGATCCTTGATCAGATCTCGCGTGTAGCGGTATACCCGCTTCCACTGCTCTTCGACCACTTCTTCCGCAGCATCAGCAAGTTCCGAATAGTGCACGCCCTTGAGATGGCCTACGAATGCTTCGACGACCGCGCCGATGTACTCCTCATAATCCCCTTCGCGATTGAGCCAGCGCTCGTATTCCCGCTCGTAAACTCTTTTTGTGGAAGGAGGAAAGGCTTTCTTTTCGATGAGCCGATCAACGACTTGAATCAAAAGGCTCGAGCGGAAGATCGTGCCGTCCACATCGAATATTGCTACCTTTCGCTTCTCACTCATACCCGGCTAGTACAATTTGGCATTGTTTCTGCCGCTGTTATCTTACCCTTAAACAACATACATTGCTTACACATGATATATCGACTCTCGTGAGTATGGCCGCAACCAAGGCGATGCCAAATTGTCCTGCCGGGCATACGCCAATACTACTGCGCGCCGCTCACAATGGCGAGGGTGCCAGTAATCTAGTATTCTGGGCGTACAATGATCCGCAAGATAAAGAACGCCCTGTATTTCACCGTCGCGAGTTATTTCAGATTCTTTGCACGAATTCGCCTCCGGTACTGGAAACCGCGAGTAGTCCTTGTCACTGGGTCCAATGGAAAAACGGTCTGCCTGCATCTGTGCGCCGTACAATTTGGGCCGGCCGCGAAATACTCATTCAATGCAAATAGTGCGTTCGGGATACCGTTCGATATTCTTGGGCTGAAGCGCTCGAGCTTTTCACTGTCGGAATGGCCTACCTTATTCCTTCTGGCCCCATTCTATGCCTTTACAGGTCCACATCCTGAAAAAATCTACTTTGTGGAAGTCGACGGAGACCGCCCAGGCGCTGGCGATTTTTTCGGATCATTTTTGAAGCCCGAGGTATGCGTATTGCTTAGCTCCGCACGAACGCATAGCATGCTCTTTGAAGGCACTGTCGGCCCTGGGAAATTCCAGAATGCCGACGAGGCGATCGCTTATGGGTTTGGGCGCTTCCTCGCACATACATCCAAGCTCGCGATCATAAACGCTGATAATCCGCGTATCGTCGAAAACGCGAAGCAAACGACAGCGGACACATACGAGATCAGCGAACGAGCATTACTAGACGCGTATGCGGTCAGTACGTCCGGCACGGAGTTCACTATTGCCGAGCGTACGTACCTTGTGCCGTATATGCTCCCCAAAGAAACGTTCTACGCGATCGCGTCCTTGATCAGGCTCGCAGAGTATTTTGGTGTTGAGCCACTGAGCGACTTCACCGATCTCGTGCTCCCGCCGGGCAGGAGTTCTGTATTTCGAGGCATCAAGAAAACGACGATCATAGACAGCAGCTACAACGCAAACACCGATTCGGTCGTAGCAATAGTCCGCATGGCAGAGGCGCTGCCCGGAGAAAAGTGGCTCATTCTGGGGGATCTGATAGAACAAGGTGTACTCGAGCAAGAAGAGCACGAGCGCCTTGGGCATATACTTGCGTTGTGTAATCTCAAACGAACGATATTGGTGGGTCCCCGCATGCGGGCTTTCGTGATGCCAATCCTCGAGAAAAGCGGCAAACTTGTGGAGTCGTTCATCGGTCCGAGAGATGCGCTCGACTATCTAGGATCAGCTATACAAGGAGGCGAAACATTGGTATTTAAAGGTGCACGATTTTTGGAAGGTATCATTGAACATCTCCTTGCTGATAACGCAGATATCGCAAAACTGTGTCGCCGCGAGAAGGTATGGCAGCAGCGCAGGGCGAAATGGGGACTCTAACACCATGAACAGACACAAACTTTTTATTCTTCACGGATGGACGTATTACGCGGCTGAGACGTGGAAGCCGCTGCTGGAGATACTTTCCGCACGAGGCATTGACTATGAATTCCTACGCATCCCCGGCCTCACCGATGGTACCAATCCTGTGTGGACGCTGGACGATTATGTGCGTTGGCTGGAGGAAAGGACCGTACCGTTCGATAAGGTCATTCTCTATGGCCACTCCAACGGCGGTCGCATTTCCCTGGCATTTACGGCAAAGCATCCCGAAAAAGTATCGTGCCTCATTCTCGAGGATAGTGCGGGTATTCCTCCAGTAGGATTGCGGAAGTGGAAGCGCGATATCTTCAAAAAAATAGCCAATATTGGACAGATGTTCGTTCGTTCAGAGCGTTTCCGAGACCTATTTTACAAGATCATTCGTGAAAGTGATTACCGAAAGGCTACACCCGAGATGCGGAAGACTATGGCAAATCTGCTTTCGGTAGATCTCTCGCTCGTTTTGGGTCAAATCGTATGTCCGACACTCATCATTTGGGGTGCGAATGATGCCACGACGCCGATCTCCGGCGGCAAGGTGATGCATGCGGGTATCCGGAACTCGCGAATGGTCGTCATCCCCGACGCTCGGCACGCGCCGCATATTACCCATACAAAAAAAGTCGCTGATCTCATCTCGGAAGAGTTGAAACGAACATGAGTATCTTTAATTCCCTTGGTTCAAATCACACTTTCTTCTCCGCGATCCGGATGCTCTTTACCGCAGGCGGCGCATCAGCGCCCAATAGTTTGCGTACGTATCTCGAGAAGCGGTATGGCGGGCGCGCGATCCTCACTTACAAGGGCCGTGAAGCCCTGGGCCTCGCATTCACATCCTTGCCGGCAGTTGGGGGGTCGATCGCGATCAATGGATTTACCTGCTGGGCTGTATTCGAGGCGCTCCATGCGAGCGGCTACAAAACTCATTATTTAGATATTTCAGACCACTCGCTGCACTTCTCTGCCGATGCGCTCAACGACGCGCTTACAGAAGATCAGTCTATTCGTGCGGTCGTGATCCAGAACACGCTTGGCATTCCATGCGACATCGAGCCGATCGCCGCTCTGTGCCGAGAACACAATATTGCACTTATTGAAGACCTCGCACACTCGATCGGCACCCAATATGCTTCGGGCCAAGAAGCAGGCACTGTGGGCGATCTCGTCGTGCTCTCATTTAGCCAAGACAAGGTTATCGACGCGGTCTCAGGTGGCGCACTTATCATACGCAACGAAAAATATGCCAAGCACCCCACGCTCACCCCAAAAAGAGTTGGCCTCGTTCATCAGATCAAAGACCGATTGTACCCTCTGTTTACCTGCATCATTAGGCAAAGCTATACATTCGGGCTTGGCGGCATCATCCACCAAATACTTCGCTCGCTCAATATGCTCTCGCGTCCGCTTTCCGATACTGAAACAAGCGAGCTGCATGGGCTTCCGGGATGGTATTGCGCCGTTATTCACGAAAAATATGTGGCGCTCGAAGCTGCTGCGAAACACCGACAGAAAATTGCGCAAGTATATACCGAGATGATCGATGCGAGGGTGCAGTTTCCCCGCCACGCGGCACCCGAGCATTCCGCAAACCTGCGATTTCCGCTTGTTCTTAATGGCCGCGATCTTCTCATCCAGCACCTAAAGAATAACGATGTACACGTGGGCGATATTTGGTACGACGCGCCGGTGGGGCCGCAGCGCTTCCTGTATCGTACTGATTACTCTGGAGAGTGTCCGCGATCCGAAGATGTTGCAAGTAAGATCGTAAACCTGCCGACTCATATCAACGTATCTCCAGCGCAAGCACACATGATCGCAAGGGCGGTCAATGAGTGGTTAGCAGAACAATCTGGCGATGGATACAGCATACGGACGATCTCGCAAGAAGTTGTGTGGGAAGACTTTATGCGTGCAATGAAGCCGCACAGCTTTTTGCACTCATGGAAATGGGGCGAGCATTTCGAAAAAACTGGATCCAAGATCTTCCGTGTTGGTATCTACCACGGACACTCGCTCGCGGGTGTAGCACTACTCATTAAGGTAGCCGCTCGCCGCGGATTGTTCTTGCTCTGTCCTCACGGCCCATTGGTGGCCGAATCCGAAAATGAGGAAGAGGTCTTGCGGATGCTCGCTGCACATTGCACGCGCATCGCCGCGGACGAGCGATGCGATTTCATCCGCTTCTGCCCTCTCTTGCAAAGGAGCGCTGAACATAGCGCGATGTACCGACGCTTGGGCTTCAGTGACGCTCCGATCCACATGCATCCTGAGATCTCATGGATGCTCGATATTACGAAATCCGAAGACGAGCTTTTGATGGGCATGCGCAAGACGACCCGGTACTTGATCAAGAAAATGGAGAAGGAAGGTGTCGTGATAACGACAAGCAAGGATCCTGCAGATATGGAGCACTTCTCGCGTATATATGAGGCAACCGTGGAGCGCCAGCAATTCACTCCCTTTAGTAAGAGCTACCTGCGGACCGAGTTCGAATTGTATGTAAAAGATGATCAAGCTCTTTTCTTTTTCGGCAAGCAGAAAGGCGTGCTCGTTGCAGCAGCAATCATTATTTTTTATAATGGTCAGGCGTTTTATCACCATTCTGGGTCGCTCTCGTCCGGCTCCAATGTCTCATACCTCCTACAGTGGCGAGTCATTCAGGAAGCGAAGCGCCGCGGATGCACGCTCTACAACTTCTGGGGCGTAGCGCCGGAACATAACTCTCGCCATGCATGGACTGGGCTTTCGCGTTTCAAGCGCGGATTCGGGGGATTTGCCGAACACTATCTGCATGCGCAAGACAAGGCTCTCACTGCGCGATACTTGCTCAATTATGTTATAGAAACGGTCCGCCGTATTCGGCGACACCTCTAACGAACCTTTGGCCACCTGTTGGCGGCCTCGGGCCAAAGCTTGGTAAGCGGATGCGTGATGCAATCGGTGTGCGGGCGGGCGGGGCAAATATAGCGACCGTGGAGTACGAGGCCATTGTTGACGTATTTCCAGTCTCTTTTTGGAATCAACGATTCCAGGTCTTTCGAGATCTTCGTAAGGTCCTCATTGTCAGTAAGGTCGAAGCGCTTGGCGAAGCGCTTCACATGCGTGTCCGTCGGTATTCCCTCCCAGATATTATAGAGCTCGCCAAGGACGACGTTGGCAGTCTTGTAGCCGACACCCGGAAGCGTTTGTAATTCACTGATAGTGCACGGCACACAGCCGCCGAAATCTTGTACGACTTTTTTTGCGGCCGCAACGATGTGCTTTGCTTTGTTGCGAAAAAACGTGATGGCCGATATTTCTTTGGTGAATGTCTCGAGGTTTGCCCGTGCAAAATCCTTCGGCGTCTTATATTTCGTGAAGAGGTGCGCGTCGGTCACGCGATTCACTACCTTGTCGGTACACTGCGCCGACATGACGACCGCAACGACGAATTGGAAGGGCGTCTTATACGTGAGCTCGCTTTTGGGTTTGGGATACTCTTTTTTGAGATAGGCAACAATTTTTAGTGCTCGAGCGCGCCTTTGTCCTTCTTTGCCCATGTTTATTCCTCTATTTCGGTTTTTGCCTTCAAGTATGCCTCAAGGAGCGCAGTTCGGGTTTTAATTGCCCCTTTTAAAATGTCGTTCACTTCTTCCTGATCGGGCTTTACCTGCGCCTGCAGGCGCAATATGTCTTCGTGTACTTCACCCGCCTCTATAACGCGATGCCCTAGCTCAACAAGCGCGTCATGTACTTCCTGTATGATCGGCTCATGCGAGGCCATCAATTCTTGCGCTTCGCTAATTGCGATCTCTAGATCGCTTCTAACCTTTTCAATACGAGGGGCGCTCCACACCTCTCGGGGTCCGGTAAAATTATCAGGGCTATTGCCCATACTATTGGATCACAATAGGAATCGAAACAGAATCGTCGTTCTCGGGCATTCCCGATGGATTGTCCCGCAAAAGCACTACCGTCGCCGGACCGGAATAATTCTCGATAGTGATCACCGACGTAAATGTGACTTGCTCTGTGGTCATCCACTCTCCTTGCGCCTGTGCAATGCCGTTGCCGATGAAATCATTGTCGCCATCGACGATCTTGATCGGGAACGATGCTTCAAAGAACCACGGTCCGGGTGCGCTTCCTGAAACGACTAACGTCTTCCCGACTGTTGCATTGGCCTTTGGAGAAGTGACTATGACGCGAGCAGACAGTGGCTGATCGGGATCGGGTGTAGTGGTCGGGGATGTTGATGTGGCAGTCGGTGCCTCGACTGGTGATGGTACGGCAAAGAGCACCCACGCAAGGGCAATGATTACTGCAGTGAGAAGCAGTATGATACCCCACCATCCGCGCGTGCTCATACGGTATAGTCTACAACTCTGAGATGATCTTCGCAATTTTCTCAGAATCGTGCCGAGCGATGTCGGCTTCAAAGAAAAAGTCGCCAGTAATAACGTGTTCTGCACAGTCCTTCAGCGCCGAGTCGCAGAGCATCGGATATTTCTTTTCTTTTTCGTAGGATGCAAGGAGTGCCTTGGGGATGGCTTGAGTATTGCAGATGACATGATCAAACTTCTCAAGACCACTGTAGATTAGAAGCTCTTTCATCATGTCAGAGCACGAAAAGCCATGAGTTTCTCCCCACTTGGTCATCAAATTACACACCGCGATCTTCTTTCCTTTGCTTTCTCGCAGCGCTTCCCTCATGCCTTCGACGCACAGTGTCGGAATGAGCGAAGAGTAGAGATCGCCGGGGCCTATAACGATCAGATCGGCAGCGCGAATGGCGCTTTCAGTTTCCTCATAGATGCGCGCGGGCGGATCGAGGAAGACTTTTTTGATGCGAAGAGTCGCATCATGTTTAGGGATATCGATATTCGTCTCTCCCACGATCTCCGTGCCATCTTCGAGGATCGCATGTACGTGCGATTTATCAAGCGACACCGGCAATACCGTGCCTTTGATGTTGAGGAGCTCCGAAGCTTTGCGTATACCTTCTATCTCGCCTCCGTAGATGGAAGAAAGTGCTGCAAGAAAGAGGTTGCCAAAACTGTGCCCGTGCAAAGTGCTTCCACCGTTGTTGAATCGGTAGTTGAAAAGTTCACGCAAGATCTCCGCTTGGCCCTCGTCTGCAAGCGCCAAGAGGCCGCGGCGCACATCTCCTGGCGGCAAAATACCGAATTCGTCACGCAGCACTCCTGCGGATCCGCCGGAATCGAATGAAGTAAAAACGGCCGTGATATCGAGGGGGAACTCTTTAAGCCCGCGCAAGAGGGTGTAGCCGCCACTTCCCCCTCCGATGCGTACGATCCTTTTCATGCGCGTCATTATCGAACAACTTTATACCCCGTGAGATATTCGCGCAATGTAATCGCTGTACAAGCTTTCATTTTTGAAATCCAAATGAAGTCGCATACCAATTTTGTGCTCTTATCTCATGGGGTTATACCCGCACACCAAATTTTGCTAGCTCCTTCTTCACCGCCGCAAGCGGCAAGCCAGCCACATTATTGGAATCCCCCACGATGCTTGCTATCAGCTTCTCGCCTTTCCCTTGGATAGCATATCCGCCAGCATTTTTCAGCGACTCTCCTGTTCTCACGTACGCTACGATCTCGGTCGGTGAGAGTTTCCGCATTTTCACGCGGGTGGCGACCGTCTTCGTGAACGTTCGGCCCGTTTTTGAATCGACGATCGCAAATCCGGTAATGAGCGTATGAGTTTTACCACTTAATGCAGTCAACATCTGTATGGCGCGCGCTTTGCCATGCGGCTTGCCCAGCAGTTTGCCGCGAAATACCGCAAACGTGTCTGCTCCGAGAACGACGGCGTCTTGATGCTGCTTCGCGACCATGAGTGCTTTCCCCAGCGCCAAGTGCCTTGCAAGCGCGGGAGGCGGGAGCGGCAAGCCCATGTGTTCCTCATACCCGCTTTCCTGTACCTCAAACTCGATGCCGCTCTTTGCAAGGATCTTCTTGCGCCAGGGCGAGGCAGAGGCGAGGATGAGTTTCATTTGCGCACACTATTGCACACTGCCGCTTATACTGCTAGCATTGCCCTACACACCCCATACGTATCAAGAGTGCGGTGAGAGTTCTGGCTCTACGACCCGCCGGCAACTTGCTCGAGAATGTTGAAGAAGCCCTTCGACAAGCTCAGGGTAAAGTGCCCCATCCAGCCCTCACGGGAAGATGCTTTTGTCGAAAGAATCTCCCTACAGGGAGATGTTTCGTTAGTGGGTGTTTGTATTTACTACTTACTACGTTCTACTTACTACTAACTATTCTATATGTTCCACTCATTAGAGAGATACACGGTAGAGAGCGTTACTTCAGGCCACCCCGACAAAGTCTGCGATCAGATATCCGATGCGATACTCGATGCGTGCCTTAAACAAGACAGGTACAGCCGTGTTGCCGTAGAGAGTTTCGGCAGCCACGGCACCCTCATACTCGGCGGCGAGGTGAAGACCAGGGCAAAAGTCGATTTTGAAAGAATAGCGCGCAAGGTATACCGCGACATCGGATACACAGATACTTTGAAAGTACTTAATACGATTGCAAAGCAGTCGCCGGATATTGCAATGGGCGTTGATACGGGCGGCGCTGGCGATCAGGGAATCATGTACGGATACGCGACCAACGAGACAAAGGAAATGCTTCCGCTTGGTGTCGTCCTCTGTCACGCGCTCGCGCGAAGGCTCGAGAAGCTTCGGCGAGACAAAACTCTCAAATGGCTCAAGCCCGACGGCAAGACGCAAGTGACGATCAGCAATGGCAAGGTCATCACTGCGCTCTGCTCGACACAGCACGATAAGAAAGTTTCTCAAGAAGAAATACGAAAACAGCTCATCAAGCATCTCTTTACACCAATCTTGGGTAATCTGAAAAACATTGAAATACTCGTCAACCCGACAGGACAATTCATACTCGGCGGTTTTACCGCCGACGCCGGCTTGACCGGCCGCAAGATAATGGTGGATACCTACGGCGGGGTCATGCCGCATGGCGGCGGTGCATTCTCGGGCAAGGATGCTACGAAGGTAGACCGCTCGGCTGCGTACATGTGCCGTTTTGTTGCGAAAAATCTGGTGGCCAATGGCTATGCGAAAAAAGCGCTCGTATCGGTTGCCTACGCGATCGGTCGCGTAGAGCCAGTCATGATCGAAGCCTTCGATGAAAAAGGCAAAAACCTCACAAAGATCGTAAACGAACATTTCGATTTTCGTCCGCGCGCGATCATCAAGCGCCTCGGGCTCAATCGTCCGATCTTTCAGGCAACCGCAGCCTACGGCCACTTCGGCGTCGCCGGCAGGCCGTGGGAGAAGATCGTTAAGATCTAACTATTCGACAGTAACGGATTTTGCGAGGTTGCGCGGGCGATCCACGTTGAGACCCTTTTCTTTCGCGAAATAGTACGCGAAAAGCTGCAAGGGCACGATGTTGAGAATGGGAGCGAGCATTTCAAGCGTACTCGGGACAAACAACACATCATTCACAAGCTTTCCGATCTCTGTGTCTCCTTCGGTCGCAAGCGCAATGACAGGGCCTTTGCGTGCCTTTATTTCGTGAATGTTGGATACATTCTTTTCATACACGCTGTCTTGGGGCACGATCGCGAATGTTGGAAAGTGCTCGTCTATCATCGCGATGGGGCCATGCTTCATCTCCCCGGCTCCATATCCTTCCGCGTGGATATATGAAATTTCTTTCAATTTCAGTGCGCCTTCGAATGCTACGGGATAGTTGTACTTGCGCCCGATAAAAATAAAGTCCCGCACTCCCGCGTACTTCTTCGCAATTTTCTCAATCTTCTGTTTCGTGTCGAGTATGTGCTGTACTTTATTCGGCAATTCTTTGAGCGCGAGCGCGATTTCCTTAGCGGTCTTCTCCGACATCCCGCCCTGGCCGGGCAGGCGCTGCCGCCCTAGGAATATCGTAAGGAGCACCAGCGCGGCGAGCTCTGAAATAAGTGCTTTCGTAGAGGCGACGCTTACTTCCGGCCCTGCGTGATTGTAGACTCCGGCATCGGTCTCACGAGCAATCGTACTACCGACGGCGTTGACGATACCGAGCGTGAGCGCGCCTCTGCGTTTCCCTTCTCGTACCGCTTCGAGCGTATCGAGAGTCTCTCCTGATTGTGAGATAGCGATGAGGGCAGTCCTTTGATTCAAAACGGGAGAGCGATAGCGAAATTCGCTCGCATGCTCTACCTCGACTGGAATACCTGCGAATTCCTCGAGCATGTACTCACCGATGAGACCGGCGATATGGGCCGATCCGCACGCCACAATGATGATGCGTTCTATCTGTGCGAGTTCTGTGGCGACACTTTCAAGCCCTCCGAGTTTCACCATTCCTTTCTCGGCAATTAATCGCCCGCGAAGGGTATTTTCGATCACATCTGGACCCTCCATTATTTCCTTGAGCATGAAGTGCTCATAGCCACCCTTTTGTGCTTCCTCGGCATTCCAATCGATCTCGGTAGCGATGCGATTCACTTTCGTCGCATCAAGCTTGGTGATGCTGTGGCCATCGGGTGTAATGATAGCGACCTCGCCATCTTCGAGAAAAACCACCTTTTTCGTATGCGGCAAGATCGGCGAAGGGTCCGACGCGATAAAATGTTCGCCATCGCCAAGACCGAGCACTATTGGGCTGCCCATACGCGCGGCGATTATTTTGTCAGGCTCGCCCTTGTACTGAAGCGCGATTCCATAGGTGCCGCGCACTTCGTTGAGCGCCATGAGCGCGGCTTTTTCAAAATCCTTGGTTTTCTTTAAGTGCTCCTCCACAAGGTGCGGGAGAACTTCTGTATCGGAGTCAGATAGAAACGTATGTCCTTGGACGACCAGCTTTGCCTTCAATTCTTTGAAATTCTCGATAATACCGTTGTGCACGACCCATATTTCGCCATCGCCGCTTGCATGCGGGTGCGCGTTCTTCTCCGTAGGCTCGCCGTGCGTTGCCCAGCGTAGATGCGCGATGCCACTTTTGCCGGTAAAGCTTGCTGGCATTTTCTTGCGCAGTTCTGCGACCGCCCCCGGAGTTTTAATACTGCCGGATTCCGGTGTATAGATGCCGGCTGAATCGTAGCCGCGATACTCGAGCGAGAGCAGTCCATCGAGAAGAACGCCCCCGGCGTCTTTCCCGTTTTTTCCTGTATAGGCAAAAATGCCACACATCGGGCCACTTTATCACGCCTAGCGAGGATTCGAAATGCAAGCTTGTTTGCATTTCGTCCGAGCGACGGCGCGATACGATACCTAGTAGCACGTTTGCCCCGAAAAATTAACGGAGCAAAATGTCTGCGATGTTCGCACGAAATCGATTGATCGCAGAGTTCGCCAACGCTGCGTCTGGCGGGCGCTTGGGGTACGTGCGGTTGGAAAGAATGGCAAATGCGACACCTCGCTCCACATCAACAACAACCGACGTGCCGGTGAATCCTGTTTTGCCGAATGTGTGCGGTCTATTCATGAGCTCCCAGCCCCAGCCTTTTTGTGCACCTTCCGCAATTGCTGGCAGCTCGCCTTGCAAGACGCGCTCAAGAAAATTCAGGAGGTCGGGCGCGGTAGAGAAAAGCCCGGCGTGCCCGCATGCACGATCGCTCTTTGCAAAAATGTACGCGCTCTCATCATGCGGGAATCCACACACTTCGCCGCGCCACTCGTCGATCTCCGTAGGCGCGATCTCATCTTTCTTATCAGGAAGGTCGCGAAATGGAAAGAATGTCGTTCGCTGCATCTGAAGTGGTCCGAAAAAATACTTTCTAGCGAGGCTCTCAAGCGGCTGATCGGCAGCCCGCTCAATGGCAAGCCCAAGGAGAAGCGCCGGGAGGTTCGTATAGTTCGATTCGCCCGAAGGCGCGTCGAACCCACGTTCAAAAATGTGCTCCAAGATCCCCTCGGCAGTTTTATCTTTCAGGGTCGAAAGTTTGGGTCCGCGGACGCGGTAGGTCAGCAGGTCTTCGATGGTCGCCTGGTGATCGTTCTTAAGTTCGGGCAGGTACTCCACTATGCGGTCTGTGGCTCGCAGCTTCCCTTCCGCGATGAGGGCGAGCGCGAGCGATGCGGTGGGAATGGATTTGGTGATAGAAGCGAGGTCGTAAATGGTGTCCTCCCTGACGGCCGCTGAATTCGGCTCATAGGTAAAATTCCCGAATGCCAAAATCTCTTTGGTCTTATTCGGGCGAATAAGTCCTATAACACACCCCGGAAACACCTTCTCCGAGATGGCTCTTTCTGTTCGGACGGTTATTTCGCTATGCATCCGGGTAGGCTTCTTTGATTTCTTTTGCGAGGTATGGGTTCCACATGGCGCCGGTAGCGGTCATGACGAGGTCGGCGCCGGCGTCGCGGTACTCTTTGAAATCTTCTGGCACCGTGACTCCTCCGCTCCCTACGATCGCGTATTGCATGCCGAATTCTTTGCGCAGTGCGCTGAGGCGGCGTGTCATGTCGAGCCCTGCCCACTTCACCGCATGTCCGCAGATGCCGCTCTTTACGCGGTGTGCACCGGGAAGCGCTTGCGAGCCATCAGGGTTCACGACAGGCGCGGGGATGGTGTTGATGGCAGCAAACCCGTCCACGACGGTGCCGACTTCTTTTACTAATTCGCGCAATTCATTTTCTCCAAAATACGCGATTTTGATAAGAAGCTTGGTGTCGCCGATCTGATCTTTTATCGCGCTCGTGATGAGCCTTATTTTCGGCACATCGAAGCAAAGGAGCGATGCGGCGCCTTCGTTGGGGCAAGAAAAATTCGTCTCGACTATTTTGACGCCTGTGTCCTTGATCATTCTAGCGCCCTGTACCCAATCATTGACGTAGTCATCGTGTGAAAATCCTTCCCACTTGGTGCCTTCGAAGCTGCAAACGACGAGCTGCCCTGGCTTTGCGTAGGCGACGCAATCGCGCAGATCTTTCATCCAGATCTCTGGATCATACGATGGATTGCCGAATGAATTGGTTATCGAAAGTGGCTCTTTGTATTCGTTGCGCACCACGATCGGCTCGTTTGCCTTTTCGAGCGTGAGATCGCCTTCGATATCGGCGCCCAAGACGTTGGGCCATTCGTTGCTCGCGCGCACACGGCTGCGCACTGTCTTGTGTATCGGCACATTGAAACTCTTATCGAGCGCCGCTTTGACGAACTTTGCATTGAGAAGCGGCCCTGCGGGAATGCCGATCGGATACTCGAGTTTCTCACCCAAGAATTCAAACCGCGGTTCGCCGAGGGGCACGACGACGCCATCCTCAAAGCCATTGAAAGGGCCTTCCTCCCAATTTTCCGAGTAGGTCTTATTGGGGTCGAAAAAAGGCGCCTGGAGCATGCGCACAGTATACCCCATGAGATATATTCCTATCTCATGGGGTATACCCCCGTGCCTACAAAAATTCGACTCTATTGCGACCTTTCGCCTTTGCCGAATGCATGAGAGCATCGTCCGCGCGTTTAATGGCGCTCTCGAAGGTGTCCTCCTCATTGACCAACGTCACGCCAAAACTCATGGTGAGTGAGGTATTTTCAATTGCAATGCCGAGTTCTTCGATGTCCTTCCGCAGACTTTCTGCTATTCTCACAATTTGATCCTTGTCGCCGTCGATGATGCAGATGGCGAATTCTTCTCCTCCCCATCTCCCAACCAAGTCTTGAGGTCGTAGGTTCGTGCGTAGCGTCGAAGCAACCTTTTGCAGAGCTTTATCGCCCGCCGTATGGCCCTGAGTATCATTGAGCACCTTGAAGTGATCGATATCGCACATCATGATCCCGATCTGCTTTTCTGGATCGCTAGCACGTCCACCTATTCGCATGCCTTCAATAATGTCGCTGGCTCGCTTCTCGAACTCGCGGCGGTTTGAGAGGCCAGTCAGCGCATCGCTGGTTGCCAGCTGTTCAAACTCTTTTGCCTTGCGGTACGTCGCCTCACGCGCATCAAGCTTTTGCTTTTTTGCCTCCTGCGCATCAAGCGATGCAGGACGATGGGATCCTTCTACCATCTTGCAAGTATACCCCTTACCGCCGTTAGCAAAGGCGGCAAGGGGTATCGCCTTACGCGTTATTGATCCTTGTTCTTATCGAAGTCCGATTGCTCTTTCTCCTTCGTCCGATCCGCCTGAGCGTTGGTGTCTTTGCTCTTCATGTCCTTGTCCTGCTCAGTGTCCTTCGTAGCGGTGCTGCTTGAGTCATGTTCTTGGTTCATATTAGTTTGTGTGAGTTGAGTTTTGTAATAGGCCTCTATCGACCGATAGTGGTATGTATACCGAAGGACTCATGAAGAACCCCTGAAATTGTCTCCCGCTTATTTTTTTGCCTTGAATCGCCTACCGATATTCTTGAAAAAACGGCCGATGAATTTGAGGCCGAAGCCCTCGCGGCGCACATTTGCTCGCAGCTCTGAAATATCTTTGCGCACGAGCGTTCCCTCTTCGGAGACCATATCGGAGATCTCCTCGACTTTCCCCAAGATGCGCCATACGCGTACAAGAACGAACGTAACGCCAATACCGAGCAAGACAACTGCAATAGTTGTAACTAAAAAAAAGATGTCCATCTTCGCAAAATCATTCATACGCGCAGCCTCTGTATATGTCGTTACAGAATAGCAATACTTTCACAAGCATTATTTCATCTTGACCCCCTTGAAGGCTCGGCCACGCTTTGCCATCTGGTCCATAAAGCGTCCGGTCTTCTTGTTGACCTTCGTCCAGCGCTTATTGCGGCCGGAGAGGACTTGCGTGCGACTCTTTACCTCGCCCTTTCGCCCATGCCCTTTTCGTGCGTTCTTTGCCATACATCAATTGTACCGCGTGCCCAAAAAAAGCAACTGACTATCCTCCGATCTGCCACTTCGAGATGAATTCGAGTGGATAGATAAGATTGATGACATTGAGCGCCAGGTTGTCGCGGATCATATAGAGTACAAAGAGCTCGAGGCCTACTCCCAGCGCGATCGTGCTCCACAGAGGCGCTCTCCACGCGAGCACGAAGCCCAATAGCATCGCAAACGTGTCGGAGAGCGAATTGAGGATGCTATCGCCTATGTAGCCCTGCGCGAGCGCTTGCTGCCTGTAGTGATCAATAACGACCGGCGTATTCTCGACTATCTCCCACGCGATCTCAATACCTAGGGCAAGCAAGAGCCGCATCCCCACAGAGAGGCGCGGGAAGAAGTACCACAAGCCCAGGTAAAAGAGGAGACCATGGATAATGTGCGAGAAGGTATACCAGTCCATCAAGTGCTGTGAATTGCCGCTGCTCAGTACGACTCCTTCCCAGAGCTTCACATATCCACACGTGCATATCGTCGGCTGGCCCATCAAGTAGAGCACCAGCGCTTGTGCGGCTATGAGCAGCGCCCCGACCCACATATCCCGTCTGGATAATTGCATGCAACGTATTCTATCTTATAATTTAAAGACTATTCGCTAACAATCTTCTCATGGATCAACCATCAGGCATTCCGAGCCCTCATAAGAATACGCTCATGGCGGTGCTCGCGTACTTAGGGATTCTCGTCGTTATCCCGCTTATCGTCGCCAAAGGCGATCCGTTCGTGAAATTCCACATCAAGCAGGGGCTCGTGCTTGTGATCATCGAGCTCGCGATGTGGGCACTCGCAATGACGATGCTTGGCTGGCAGCTGATGCCGCTCGTCCAGATCGTCAATCTCGGGGTCTTGATCTTGGCTGTTATCGGCATCGTGAACGCTGTACAGGGCAAGGAGAAAGAGCTGCCATTGGTCGGGTCATTCGCCAGGAATTTCAACTTTTAATCGAAGAATATTGCGACCGACCGCAATTCGGTTCTCGCTTTCTGATAGGCTGGTATCGTACGCGCAACCAAGTCCCAGAATCGCTGCGAGTGGTTCATTTCGCGCAAGTGACACAATTCATGGACGATGATGTATTCGGCAAGAGGCTGAGAAAGTGCCGCGATTTTGTAATTGAAGCTCAGATCGCCATTGCGCGAGCATGATCCCCAGCGCGTCTTTTGCGCGCGGATGGTTATCTTGTTGTACGAGAGGCCGTATATTCTCGAGAAATGCTCGCAGCGGGCGCTCGCGAGCGCGAGCGCCCGCTGCTTAAGCCTCGGTATGCTCCCCCGAGGCACCCTGAGCGCAGTTCGCGTGTGCGCCTTCTCGACGTGCCTTTGGATCCAGGAAGAATGCTTGGCGACGAAGCGCTCTATTGCGCCTTGCCCAAAGAGTCTTGGCGTCGTGACCACCACACGCGCATCAGGGTACACTGCGAGCCGCATCGTGCGCGCTCGTGCACTCACTCGGAGCGTGTAGCCGCCCATGATCTTCTCTAGCGCGCGTGCACTCTGTTCCACACTTCTGCGATGATATAGCCGACGCAATACCCCACGAGCGTCGCGATGATAATGACAGTCGCTGCCGCCCCTGCATCAAACGGCCCGACGACCACAGCAAAGTGAGCCATGTGCGCCCACATAGAGAAATCGATCAGTGGCTGGGCCCATCCCAAGAGTATGAGCAGCGACCACAGAACGTGCCATCCCCCGAGTACTACCGCGCCAACGGTTCCTACTTTTTTTGCGTTTACATGCATACGAATTGTGTGAGCTTCTAATGGGATAAGTATATCCCCAAAAGACGGCACGGCTACGAGCGATTTGCGTGATGCCCGACTTTACAGCCACTGCCCGATGCCCGCAGAGCAAGCAGCATCGAGTGCCGCCGTGTCGTCGGCGCTCAAGACAAGCGTGTCGCTTCGGTTGATCTCATACATGATCGCTTCCGGATCTGCCACATGCCCGATGCCGAATGCATGGCCGAACTCGTGCGCGAGTACGCGTACGAGCTCGGTGCGACTCGAATACTCATAGATATCGATCCGCTGCTCCCCTGCACGGCTTTCGTACGTCCCTTCTTCAAATTCCTTCCCCGCTGACGCTCCGGCCTGATTGTATTTCTCGACGTTGAGATTGAGCTCTGCAATGAGCTTATTGAGCGACGCTCCGAGCGCGTTTAGGGTATCGATATCGGCATTCACTTTCGCCTGCGCCGCTTTGATCGCTTGTACCTGTCCTTGGAGCGCGGCTTTCTCTTCCTGCAGACGATCATAGGTCGCAGGTGGCGCACCACCTTTGCGATTCCATTTCTCCACCTCCGCATTGTATGCAGCTTCGCGCGCTTCATAGGTAGCAATGTTTTTCTGGAGCGCCGCTTTCTCCGCACTGATGCTTCTTTCCATTCTCTCGTATTGCGCCTTGAGGGATTCGTACGACGAGAGGCTCCTTGTGATCTGTATGCCAGAGGCTTTCATCTTGTCGGTCGCTTGCTGGCGATAGTCATAGACAAGGTTGACGGTAACGGCTCCGCCCGAGGCTGCGTATGCAAAGAGGTCTCTGCCGGATGGCTGCTCCCAAATAGTTTCCGCTTCTTTGAGGCGCGCGATGAGCGTGCTCGTCCCCATGCCGAATTGTGGATCTATCGCGCCGAGGCTATAGGTAATGGGGCTGCGGCACGGCAAGAATTTCGCTTCGATCTGCCGCGCCGCGACCATCACCTCTGTTTGGTGCAAGTAGCCAAAATATGCCGCCCCTCCGAGCAGCAACGCCCAAATGAGAAAATCTATCGCTCGCCGCATCCGATATAGTGTATCAAACTTACTTTCTCACCTGTTGCTTTTGCTTCTCGATCTTTTTGATCCCGCGGTTTTTGTGCACCGGCTGCAGCCGTGCGGCCTGCCAGCGCATTGTCCCCGTACCTTTTTTGATGGGGTTTTTCATGCCGTATCAGTCTATAGACTGTGCATGTATCGGCCATGAACTCTGAAATCCTACGCCAATATTTTTTCAAGTTTGGTGAAGCTCGAAGACCAGCCCTGCTCGTGCATCTGCTTAGACTTTTCACCGGCAAGGCGCTCATGGGTCATCGTCATCTCGGTCTTACTGCCCATAGCCTTGAATTCTACCGTTACCACCGTCTCTGCGTTCATCTCCGCGCCACCGTCGCCTTCCCACTGCCAGGTAAAGACTAACTTTTTCGGGCGTTCTACCGTAATGAATTTGCCTTTGAGCGGATGCATTTCCCCGTCGGGAGAATGCATCGTCAGGCGGTAGACACCTCCCGGTGTGGCACAGTATTCGTGAATATCGTTGGTAAATCCTTCGGGCCCGTACCATTTCGCTACCTGTACCGGATCAATCCACGCATCGAACACATTCTCAGGCGTGGCATCAAACGTGCGCTCTATAACCAATGTTGCGTCTGCCATACTATTGTTTCTTTTTACTCTTTGTAATGTGTCTCCCCAGGCGATCAAAGCTCCCCTGCCAAAAGGCTGCCTGTGATGTGAGCCAGGTGCTGTATTCCCTGAACGCCTTTTGGTTGAGTACACAGATGCGCACGCGTCCGCGCTTGTGCGAGGAAATGATGCCCACATCCTCAAGAATGCGCGCGTGCTTCAGCGCTGCCGGAAGCGAGATTGCAAACGGTTCGGCCATTTTCGAAAGCGACATAGCGCCGCCATGGTGCAGCCGCTCGACCATGCGCCGCCTCACCGACTGGCACACCTCCTCCCATCCGCGCTCCACATCCCTATACTTAACCATGGGTTAAGTATAGGGATACAGGGATGAACGTCAAGTGAAGATTCGGGAATAGAGTTATCCCGACCACGTATTTTCTATCGGATACTGAGGATCACTACTGGCTCTACCGGGCGATCGGAGCCAGTGGTCTCCACGTCTTGAATAGCGTTCACGACGTCCATGCCTTGTATAACTTTGCCGAAGACCGTGTGCTTGGCATCGAGGAAATTGTTGGGGGCGGTGTTGATGAAAAATTGGCTTCCATTGGTATTGGGCCCGGAATTCGCCATCGCTATCGTGCCGACGTCATTTCTGTTCTGCCCATGTATCTCGTCTTCAAATTTATACCCAGGGCCACCTGTCCCCCACCTGGCCATAAGTGCATCGTCTTTGGTCTGCGGATCGCCGCCCTGGATCATAAAGCCCTTGATGACGCGGTGGAATTTGGTGCCGTCATAAAATCCCTCTTTCGCGAGCTTCACAAAGTTCTCGGTAGTCTTCGGCGCATCAGCAACCATCAGCTCCAGCTCAATATCTCCCTTATTTGTTTTCAAAGTAATTTGCATCGGGGCAGTATATCAAACCGAAACCCCCGCGAGCGGGGGTTTGCCTGGACTATTTGTTGAACTATTCGGCTTTCGGTGTGGCCGCTGGGGCTGCCGCAGGTGTTTCCACCTTTGGCTCGACCACTGGCGTTACGGGTGTCGTAGCGACAGGAGCAGCCGGAGTTGTGTCGTTTGTCATATTCGTAGTGAGAAATTAGGCTTACAATAGGATAGAGCGGCTTGTAACCTCGACGCGTGCCTAAGCACAGCTAATTACCGATCCCACACACTCTACCACGAATTTCGCATTTTCTCAAGAGAATCACGTGCTACTCTCTACGTCTCTACGTATTTTTTGAAATTGTCTGCAATTGCTTACCAGCCACTGCCAGTTGCTTCTATCGCATCAAGTCGCCGCAGGCGACGTACACGCTCACCTCTTCGGCAGATTTGTGGACGTTCAGCGCAAGCGGCAGCTGCGCGAGGATAGCATCGAGCGAGACATTGAGCGTCGTTGCAGACACGCCATTGACCGGAAACTCAAGCGGATAGACGACTCCTCCGATAGTCGCGCACGACCCCGTGTGAATGTGCGCCGGCTGCACGATACCTGCCGGGGCACCCGTGAGCGCAAGCTCGACGAGTGTGCTTCCGCCCATCGAGGTCAAAGTGGCTGTGCCGTTCATGCCCGAATCGTTCTGCGCGCTCAAAGCTACGACGACGGGCTCCGAAGCCTCCGAAGCGGGCTCGGCCCCTTGATTCATGTACCAATAAATTCCTCCGACCACGAGAATTGCAACAACGATCCACATTAGCTTATTTTGCATACTATGCGTGTATAAATCGTACTAATTATTTTATTCGACGCGTTCACTGTAGCACGCACCTCCCCTAGAGAGCGAGCCGATCCGCCCCCGCAACCCATACAATGAATTCCGCTCCATTCTGGTCCCTGACCCAATTCTCTTTGAGCGCAGATAGAAAGACCGCCTCTGCGGCGGTCTTTCTTCAAACAGCAGTCGGGAGATTTAGTTCCCGTATCCGTTGGGTGTCGCACGCGCAAACCAATAGTGCGAACCCGCGTCAGTGCCCTGATCCATGAGGACCTCGAACTGGCCCCAGATGCAGTAGCCGCCGTCGGGAAGCGTTGCAAAGTCGGTGCACGCGCCGATCCACTTGATCTTGTAGTGCCATACCGAGCCCGAACCGCCCTTCTTGCCGTTCCACTCGTTGTCTATCCACGCGTCATAGGGTGGATTCAACCAGCCTTCATCGTTGCCGCGATCCCACTCCGCATTCCACTTCATCACGATCTTATCGTTCGCATAGGTCGTGTCGCCGAAGTATGTGCCGTCTAGATTGCGGTCGATGCCGTCGGCAAGGCCGTTGAAAATACGCGCCGTCTCGTTGTATCCATACTGGTCGAAGCCGGCGGCAGAAACGGCCGTGGCGCCGAGCAATGTCATCCCAAGGACCGCCGCGGCGAGCCAGGAATTTTTTATAGTTAGATTCATAGATTTTAAAGATTACTACTAATGAACAGATTGTACTCCGCCATACTACAAGTTCAAGAATGTCGGGCAGTATATCAAATTCCGTTTCTATTGCCGCAAAACGAAGTTAATTATTTGCCATATCGGGCGAGCAATTTTTTCGATTGTAAGCGCAAAAGTCTCTGCAAAGTTAGGAACATTTGAGCTTGATTCTTCGACTTTTTCGCCTGTGGCTACAATAGCCTCTTGAATGAGAATACTGGTATTTGCCAGATTGTGAATTGTGGCATCGGGTATCGCATTTAATACGTCCGTTATGGGTACGATTCGTCCGACAGTAATATAAAAACTTCCCGTCCCGGTGAGGGTTGAAGTCTTTCTCAGTGGGTATTTATCGATATTTTCGATAAACCACGCTCGAGTTTGCCGCAAAGGCAAAATATACAACCTTTTTGTAGTTACAAAATAATAATATAAATCATCTGCTTCACTATAGAGGAAACATCCGGGCGTTTGATGTTCTTCGTTACTAATCGTTTCAAAAAAGAAGTTTCCGGTCCGGTCATATGTATCTCCTTTTACCTCGATAAGCCGTTCCATTCTTAATCCGTTGAGTTTGAATTTCCAAATCAGGTCTATATCTCTTTTTTGATATTCTATATTTTTCTCGACATTAAATATTTCTACCGTTTCAGCCATCGCTCTCATGTAACGGGTTACGGCAAAGACTGCATCATCAGCGATTGTAAACGAGTCAGCAATCTTATACGTTCTAAGATCCATGGACTACAGTTCACCTTTATTTGCCAAGGCAACAAATCTTTCCAAAGTTACTATCTTTACTTTATCTGTATCTTTAAAAAATTTATTCAGTCCACCAGCTATATAAAAATCTCTGAGCTTCCATCCATCACCGCCTAAAATGACATATGCCTTTGAATACACACCTTTGTTATCAATGAGTGCTTCGGCAAGACACATGACCTCAAAAGGAACTTTTTGTTCTGCCGTACCACTCGTTTGTTGCCATTTGGATGAGATGAGTATTTTTTCTCCGCCTTTTTCTGCAATAGCATCGACCATATGGCGGCCTTTTCCGCCAAGTCGTATGCCGATATGCATTTGCTTTGTGTAGTCATAGCCGCCTCTTTTTAAAGCAGGTAGCACCATATTTTCCAAAACTCCTCCGGTATTAGTATTTCGCGACATTAACCAGATCCTTATACCTTTTCACAGAAAGATCAAGGTAGTTCTTTTCAAGGTCGATTCCGATAAACTTCCTACCGTGCGCTGCAGCTGCTAACCCCGTTGTTGAGCTGCCGGCAAACGGGTCGAGAACAATATCGTCTTTTCTTGTACTAGCGAGGACAATTCGTCTTAAAAGCTCCAGGGGTTTCTGGGTCGGATGTTTTCCAAATTTCTTCTCTCCAGGTTTAGGGGTTCCAATGGACCACACGGAGCGCATTTGCAGACCTGGTTTCTTTAGAAAATCTCTGCCCCAATCTCCCGCTTTCATCAGATCATAATCGAAATGATGCTTTGCTTTCTTTTCCTTTCTCGCCCAAATCAGAGTCTCATGACTCGCCGTAAAGAATCGGCAGCTCAAATTTGGCGACGCATTCGGCTTGAACCACGAGATGTCATTAAGGATGTGGTAGTTGAGCGATTGCAGGGCGTGTCCGCATTGGTAAATGGAATGATACGTTCCGCTTACCCAGAGCGTTCCGTGCGGTTTGAGGACTCGTCTGCAGGCTTCGAGCCATCGGTAGTGAAAGTCATAATCGTCCTCAAACCCCTTACTCTTGTCCCAATCTCCCTTATTCACACTTACCATCTTTCCTGCGTGTACCGAGAAGCCACCATTCGAAAGATTGTACGGCGGATCCGCAAAAATCATGTCGATAGAATTTTCAGGAAGCGAACTGAGCAAATCTATCGAGTCGGCATTGTAGAGAACAAAGTTGTCCTGTTTGAAATAGGGCTTGAACTCGACAGACGCGAGGATTTTCTGTCTTGGTTTCTGAAAGGTTACGAGCGCCATGTGGATTATTATACCCCACGCGCGGTTGCTCATTTTGGGGAATCGGGGCCGTATTGCGGGGGTGGAGTGCGGGTGCCATAGTTGGGGTCGAAACTTAACCCAGCTCTTTGAGGTGGAAAGAGCTCTACTTGGAGGCTACAATGCGCACTTTGCTTGGCGCAGCCCTCTGCGCCTTTATCCTCGCCTTCTCTACGGTCGCCGCCTCGGCGCAGCGCAAGGAGGAGGTCGACCTTCTCCTCGTCCTCGCGGCCGATGTGTCGGGCAGCGTCGATCCGGATGAATTCGCGCTCCAGCGCCGCGGACACGCGGAGGCACTGCTTCACCCGCGCGTTCAGAAAGCGATTACCTCGGGCATGCTCGGAAAGATCGCCGTCACCTACATCGAGTGGTCCGGCGATTACCAGCAGACGGTCATCGTCGACTGGACGATCATCGATGGCCTCGCTTCAGCGCAACACTTCGGCGCTCAGATGGTGGAAGTTGAGCGACCGCGCGGCAGGAGCACCGCCATCGGCGCAGCTATCGACTTTTCTGTCAAACGACTCGAGGCGGCGCCGTATCACGCACACCGCCGGACAATCGACATCTCCGCCGACGGCACGAACACATCTTCGAATCTCGAGAAGGCGCGGAGTGAGGCGGTTGCGAAAGGGATCACGATCAACGTCCTCGCGATCCTCAGCGTGCTTCCTTCGCCGAGCTTCCCCTGGCACACGCATCCTGTTGGCGGACTCGAGAATTACTTCCGCAGTCATGTGATCGGCGGGCCGGGGTCGTTCGTCGTCGTCGCCGAAGAACACAGAAGCTTCGGCGAAGCGATCGTCAAGAAACTCATCGCCGAGATCGCGATGCGGTGAGCACCGTATCGAAAATGCGAGAAGGCCCGGCGCAATGCGCACGGGCCTTCTATCTTTTCTGCTCTATGAGGTGGAGCTGTTTTCGGAAGGTTTTGTGATGGGGAGTAGCGCGCTCCACATACCTATTCAAGTATTTTGCAAAACACTAGAATAGATCTCATCCCACAAATCTTCATTTTGAACGAATTGACCTACGTACGATGCCGTGGCATTATATCGGCCGGCCCAAACCAGGAGGTACCCCATGGACCGCATTAAAGATAGGCGTGGTGATCGGTGCAGTGGACTCGGACTTTTGCTCGACTCGAAAGGCGGCCGTTGGCCCGATTTCGACGCGCTCGGCCCTCGCCTCAAGAAAGTGACTGAACACCCGTTTGGCTTCAGTCTGCCTGAACACATCGGCCACGGGGCAGCCTACATCCTTCCCTGTCGCGGTTCTGACGATTCCGTCAAAGACATGGCAACGTGTATTCGCTGCTATGCAGCTGGACACGGAAAATCATCCGGCGTTCAGCGCCTTCGGATATTCACGGTCCGGCAGGTGAGCGATATGGCGGAGCGGCGCTATCTCTTCGAGGTTCAGTTCACCAACATGATGTTCATCGGCGGTGACTGCACCTACTTCAGTGGAGGTGGTGGTAGCGCGACGCAGCAGTTGCGCGGCATCTTCCTCGCACTGTCGAGCATCTACGACATCGACGTCGAAGAAGAGGTTGTCATGATGGAGAGCCTCGTCAACCTCAGCGATTCCGTCCTTGAAGATCTCGGGCTGCGAATGGAGATGCGACAGCTCAAGAAGGCATCGTGATGGTGCCTACACGCTTCCATGCGACGAAAAGCCCCGGGCATGCCCGGGGCTTTTATACATTTCAACCTTATTTTAGAGGATTGATTCGAGTTAGCCTTGGGATTCGGTGGCGGGGTTGAGGGAATGGCGCTTGCCGGCAAGCGCGGAGGCCAGGATCTGCTTTACTCGCTTCTCCCGGGTTGCGGGTTGTTTTCCGCGAAGGATCCATCGATAAAGCATCCGTTTTTGCGAGGGTGGGTGGGATTCAAATGCTTGCTTTGCCTTCGCGCTCTTTGCGAGCGCCTTTTCGAGCTCGATTGGCATGTCGGGATTCTTCGGGATTCCGTGATCGTGTATGGGCTTTGCCTTACCGAGTTTGTAAAATCGCATCCCCTCAGGGCTCATCCTCCCCTCTTTGATAAGCTTCTTTGCATAAGAAATAGTATTGTCGCTCCACTTGCTCTTCTCATTGCGCCGCGAGAAATGCCGCAAGAAAGTATCTTCGTCAAGGCGTTTGATGATCGTGTCTATCCAGCCATAGCAGATCGCCTCTTCGATAAGCTCGCGATGCGTGGGGAAAGGCTTCCCCGTGTGTTTCTTGTGCACAACGACAGACATCTTTGTTTCCTTCTTATGATTCCTCTTCAGCCACTTCCTAAAGTCCTTCGCGCTGAATACAACAATCTGCATAATCAATTTACATCCCGCTATTGCAGTCTTTTGCAAAACACTAGTATAGATTCTGCGCGCGGTGTCAGTTTGTGACGGACAGCGCTTCCCTGGTTCCGTTTAAAAACGAGGCCGGCGATTGCCAGTTTGCGTACGTGATCCGAAGCATTTTCATATCCTATTTTTAGACGCTGTGAAATATCTTCGACCGACAGTTCAGGTTCTCGTTTTAACAAATCGAGGATTTGCAGACGCCGATGATTCGCAAATCCTTTGACTATTCGTTCCAGCTGTCTGTATGTAGCTGCCATAGATCGATTGTACTCTATTGCAGTCTTTTGCAAAACACTAGCATAGGAATAAAGATCTAGATGGTGAGTGTGAAAGCAATCGTATCGCCTTCGGCGAGGCCTTCCGCGCGGCGCGCGGCTGCTTTGAGCGGGAGGAGGTAGGTGCCCGAGCGTTTGTCGGGAAAGATAGATGTCTTCCAGCTTGTTTTACCGATAGTCACCTTCACACGAACCGAGCCGAATCCCCTGCGCACTCTCGTATGCTTTTCCTTTATCTCTTCCGAAAGCTTCTTATCGACATGGGCGAAATGCCAGACACCTTGCTCGCCCGGCCAGAGCCACACCTTTCCTTTCGCCTTGTACACCTGCGCCATGCGCCAGGGTTTAGGCTGTCCCGAAGCGGCGGCGGTCGTAGAGTAGCGAGAGAAATGCGAGTACTGCGAATATGGTGGGGATCCAGTAGCCAGGCAGGTAGAGCTGCGCCATTTCCCACAGGCTGATCCACTGTATCGAGACAGAGCCCGTCACGGTCGCGACGTTATCCAGAAGCGCCTGATCCTGCGTCTTCACCGCCTTCTGCCAATCTTCGGCGTACTTGATATTGGCATCCGCGTTCTTTAGCTGTGCCGAATACGATGCGTTCTCGTTGCTGAGACGCGCTCTTAGTGTGATCACCTCATTGGTGAGCGCCTGGATCTGTGCTTGCACCTCTACAGTCTGGGGCTGTGCGCGAAGTGAAGTGAGCTGCTGCTCGTCGGCGTTGATCTGGGATTGGAGCGACTGCGCGGCACTCGTGTGCGCACTGACTATTTTTTGGCGTGCCGCTTTGTAATCCGCGAGTGTCGAGTCTGCTTGCTTCTGCTGCTCCTCGATGCTCTGCTTTTGCGGCAAGAGATTCTGCGAAGAAATGTTGAGCGTAAGAAAGCGGCTATCTACCAGGCCCTCGAGCTCAGTGCGGAAGGCATCGTATTTGCTCATAGGGACCGCGAAATTGACGTAGCCGTATTTCGGCGAGCTCGATTCCTGATCGATGCGGCCGTCGTATCCGCGCACGGTCGTCTCGACACGACGCACTAATCCCCCCACATCGCGGGTGCGCATTTCGGCGTTGTAATTAACTTTCAAGAATTCTCGCGTGTCGGTGATGGGTACGTCTTGGCCCGGGTACGGGTAGGGATAATATGCTTCTCTCCCCGGCATGCCTTGCGGCGCCATGCTTGCTCCATTGGTAGCACCCATGTCGTACATGGGTTTAGAAGGCATGGAGGGTGGCGAATAGCTGACGGAATCCTCCACTACGCCTCGTGAGCCACCGCCTTCCCCGTAACCCATAGGCATCGGGTAATACGAAGAAGGGCGCGCGATCGCTACAAAGGAGCCGAGGGCAAGGAGCACAAGGACGATCGTCAGCCATGAGATACGGCGCGGCCAAAAGCGAGCGCGGACTATTTCATCGGTCATACCAAGATGCTATCACGGAAACAGAGACAAGGCCTACCATTTGTAGCCCTTCTTTTCGAGCATCACGCGCTTCGCCTCCAGCCGCTTTTTCGTCTTTCTTGAGCGTGTCTTTTTTCTCCTGATGTCCTGATCCGGTCTTTTTCCCATCGGGGTAGTATACCCCATGAGATGAAGCAAGCTATTCCCAGGGGTATACCCTATTACTTCGCTGCATCCTCACATGATGTCTTTGGTTTGTATTGGGCTCTGGATCCCGGGCTTCCACTCCGCTTTGATCTCTCCGAATTGTTTCTCGTACTCCCCGATCTGGTGCACGAGGTACTGCGAGAGGCGCTTCATGTGCTGCGGCGTGAGCGCGTAGGCAATGCCACTCTCGCCCGTGATCATGCCGAGGACAAAAAACTCCTGTGAAAAGGCGGCGGAAATGTTCTCGCAAAATTGCTTCGGTACTTTGTTGATATCCATTGGCATAGGCTTGATGATGCTATCTACTAATGCGGAGATGCATTATAGGCTCGCGTGCGCTCTTTTCCTAAGCGCGGCGTTTATTGAGTCATTTGCGCTTTTTCGCTCGTGGGACCTTGCCACCGGCTTTGCGCGCCTCTGAGAGTCCGATCGCTATGGCCTGCTTGCGGCTCGTCACTTTTTTCCCGCTTCTGCCGCTCTTTAATTTGCCGCGCTTCATTTCGTGCATCGCGCGCTTCACTTTTTCCTGTGCTTTTTTCCCGTACCTGGCCATTCCTCAGTCTCCTACTGTGGGAATGAAGGTTGCGTTAATTTTACTTCCTCCACTCCTGCACGAGGATGTAGACGAGGAGAGCGAGAATGGTGAGCGGTGAAATCACCGTTCCGATCCCACCCAATATGAGGCCGAGGCCTCCGAGCTGCATCGATGGGTTGTAGATAAGAAGATAGATCGGGAGAGAAAGTAGTACCAAGACCGTGACAATAAGTTTCCGCATATGGCTATTGCATCCTGGCAAACGTCAGGACGTTGCCGCGACCGCTCAAGTTGACGAGGACCAGCCTGTCGTCAGTTGTGTCTGCGGCGATCGCAAAATACATCGGCTCACCATCGCTAAAGACAAGCTTGAGGAACGTTGCATTATCGACTGCTGGGAATTCGAATTGCTCCGCGGAAATATCAATGACCTGGCTCCAGGTGCCGTTTGCAGTTGCAGCGGCATCGCCTTCGTACATATCGGTAACGGTGCCATCGATACGGAATTCGCGCGTGAATTTCGGATCCTCTGTGCTTTGCCACGTACCTACCGCCCTGCTTGCCTCCGGTGTCCAGCTTATCTCTGTCGTCGTGCTTACCACTTCCGGCTGTGTATCTGCCGGCGCTGGATTATTCTGTGTAGCAACGAGATACGCCCCGACGACGAGGATGATAATGATGATGCCGCCTACCAGTACTTTCATATTCATATCGTTTCGTTATGTTTCTAAATGTCGGCTCATTCTACCGCTCTTCCAAATCTAGGCAAACCGAGTTAATCGCCGACGCGAGCTCGCTTACGGCACGTCCTCGCACCACAAGAGTACTTCCAAATTTCTAACTCGCTACCGCTCCTAAGAAATTTTGGTCGCTCAACGTTCGGTCGGCTTCGCCCTACTGGCCTCAGCACTTCCTCGCTCAACGCTCGGTCGCAGTATCACTTTTGTTCAAGGTCCAGACAAACGGAATTGATGCAGTAGCGCTTGCCTGTGGATGTCGGGCCGTCGTCGAACACGTGGCCCAAGTGCCCGCCACAACGCGCGCACGTGATCTCTGTGCGCACCATTCCGCGATCCGTGTCGCGATGCTGCTCTATGGCGCCGGGAAGTGCTGTATCAAAAGAGGGCCAGCCGGTACCAGAATCGAATTTTGCCTCCGACGAGAAAAGCGGATTGCCGCACGCCTTACACTCATAGGTGCCATCGGCTTTTTCGTGTACGTACTCGCCCGTGAACGGTGCTTCCGTTCCCTTCTCCCGAAGCACGGCGTATTCTTCGGGCGTAAGCGCTTGCTTCCACCCTTCCTCATTCTCGGGCATAGGACGTTTCGTCATGCCGCGATTGTAGCACGGGCGATTTATTGCCGTCTGGCCCGAGAGCGATCGATGTCGGTCAGCTGCTGCTTGCGCAATCGAACGCTTGTAGGAGTTATTTCCAAATACTCATCTTCTGCCATCACTTCAAGCCCGCGCTCGATCGTGAGCGTAAAGGGTGGGATGAGATTGATCGCTTCGTCGGCGCCACTCGAGCGCATGTTGGTGAGCTGCTTGCCTTTGGTCGGGTTCACGGTCATCTCTTCACCTTTCGAGGTGTTGCCGATGACCTGGCCTTCATACACATCAACGGCAGGGCCGATATATATGACACCGCGCTCCTGCAAATTCCAGAGCGAGAATCCGAGCGCCTTTCCGCTTGCCATCGAGATCATGGAGCCCACGTTCTTGCGGCGTATCTCGCCGACGTGCGGCTTGAAGCCCACAAAGCGCGAAGAAAGGATCCCCTCGCCCGAGGTGTCGAGCACGAATTGGCTGCGGTAACCGAGAAGCCCGCGTGTTGGCCCTTCGAAGATGAGCCTCACTTGGTTCTCATGGACTTTCAGATCTTTCATTATGAATTTGCGTGTGCCGAGACGCTCGATGATGGCACCTTGGTACACTTGTGGCGTGTCCACGATCACCTCTTCAAAGGGCTCCTGCATTTCCCCATTCTCCTCGTGGAAGATGACCTGTGGCTGCGAGACCTGCATTTCATATCCTTCACGGCGCATGTTCTCGAGGAGTATCGCAATGTGGAGCTCGCCGCGGCCTGAGACCTTGAAGGTATCGCCGCCGGAGAAATCCACGCGCAATCCGACGTTGACCTCGAGCTCACGCTCGAGCCTGTCGCGGATCTGCCGCGACGTCACGAATTTGCCTTCGCGGCCGGCGAAGGGAGAATTGTTGACGAGGAAGTTGAGCGTGATGGTGGGCTCATCGATCGCTATCGCGGGAAGCGCTTCGGTACTTTCATCGGTCGTAATAGTCTCGCCGATATAGATCTCCGGAATGCCCGCGATCATCGCGATATCGCCAGCGGAGACTTCACTCGATTCGATCTTCTTGAGTCCTCTGAACGTGAACATCTTCGTGATCTTTCCAGTATGCGTCTCGACCTGGCCGGTCAGGCCGTCTACCTTTTTGACGAATACCGCATCTCCCGTCTTGAGAGTGCCTTCGTAGCAGCGCACGATCGCAAGGCGCCCGAGAAAGTTGTCGTAGCCGAGGTTAAAGGGCTGGAGCCGCGCAGGCTTCGTGAGCGCCTCCGGGCTTGAGGCGGGTGGGACGTGGCTCAGTATCGTCTCCAACAGCGGCGTGAGATCTGCCGATTCGTCGGTGAGTTTGAGCTTCGCTATCCCCTGCCTGCCGATAGAGTAGACAATAGGAAAATCGGCCTGCTCATCAGAAGCGCCCAATTCCAAGAAAAGTTCGAGTACCTGTTCTTCCGTGCGCGCAGGATCTGCCGCAGGCTTATCGATCTTGTTGATGACAACTATTGGCTTTATGCCCAACTCCAGTGATTTTTTTAGCACGAAGCGTGTCTGCGGCATGGGGCCTTCTTGGGCGTCGACGACAAGCAATACCGAATCGATCGAGCGCAGTACTCGCTCCACTTCGCTCCCGAAGTCGGCGTGGCCGGGAGTGTCGACGATGTTGATCTTGGTATCCTGATAGAAAATCGCTGCGTTCTTGGAGTAAATGGTGATGCCCCGCTCAAGTTCGAGCGCATTACTATCCATGGATACACCCTCTTCGGCTACTCCCGTTTGTCGTAAAAGCGCGTCTGTCAGCGTCGTCTTCCCATGATCAACATGGGCAATAATAGCTATGTTCCTGATTTCCATATGTTAAAAAGTACCACCTACAGAGTGGGCGACCTGCCCCGTTAGAACGCGTATTCGCGTTTCTAATGGGGTGATCGCAATGTTCCGTATCTCCATGGTCTTTAATGCAAAATGCCCCCGTCGGGGCACCCCGTAGCTCAATTGTGCCTTATTTTAGGCTTCGCGTCAATTACAACTGCGGATCGATCGCGCTCTTAAAGCTCGAAACCTCTGCGGCTCCTCCGATCAAGACCTTACCCGTGATAAAGCCAGGAGTGCCGTTGATGCCGAATTTCGTGCCCTCTTCGCGATCGGCATCGAGTAGCGCTTGATACTGTGCTCTGTTCCCTGCAACATCCGCTTTCACTCGGTCGGCGTCTATGCCACTGATACCGCGCATGAGCGTAACTATGGTCGCCTCGTTGCCAAAGCCTGCGTGCTCTTCGTCTTGTGCCTTGTACATCGCTTCGCGCCACTCCCAATACTTTTGTGGATACAGTGCCCAGACAGCGCGGCCGTAGAGAGCCGCCGTAGTAGAGTCCTCGCTCAAAAATGGGTAATCCTTGAATACGATCTTAAGCTTGCCTGTGTCAACGTAGTCTTTGATCAATATAGGAAGCGCCGGCTCGATCGGGATCTGCGCATGCCCCATCTCGACTGCTTTGCAGTACGGGCACTGATAATCCGACCAATATGCGAGAACGACTTTGGCGTTCGCATCACCAATATACGGACTCCCCTCGACACTCACGTCCTTAATATCGACATTTGCCTGAGGCTGACCACCTGGCGCAGGTGCGGCGCTCTGTGAGGAGAGGCCGAGGTAGAGGCCGCCGGCAATAAGCGCGCCCGCCGCGACGATCGCTACGGGGAGATATAGCTTGCTGGTATCGCGTGCGGATTCAGTCGGCATAATCGTTCTATTGTACATGATTCTAGAAAACTGCAACTAGCGAAGCGCCCTACTTTTTGACACCCTGCAAGACGCTCCAGATATTCGGGTCTTGTCCGCCATCAAATTTGAATATAGAGATACCGCGCACGCCAAGGCGCTTTGCAAGATCGATCTTCTGTTGGATCGATTGCGCATCCGGCCAATCGAGCAGGCGGTACGTTAGATTGGAATTCTGCTGCGTCGCGATCTGGCTTGCAGCGGCAGCGGCAAGATTCCCCGATACGAGCGAGACAGGAGTCGAGGTCGGCAGATCCGAGAAGTACGTGAAGTACATCTCGCCCGCAGAGTTGCGCACCGGCGTGATGCCCCGCACTTCAGCGATCGGGAGCGCGTATCCGGGATTGAAGGGCCAGAGAATGGTGTACACATGCTCGTTGTTGGCGTAGGTAGTAACGGAGTATTCGTATCCGTATGTCGGCACCCCGATCAATATCTTGCTCTTATCAATATCTTTTGACATGAGATTCACTACCTTTTCTACCCAACGCGGGTCAGCAACTGGCGCGTGAAGTTCCCCGGTCGCTTCGACCTCGGCTTTGAGCTTCCTATCTATTCCCTGCTGATCATACGCCATGATACGCACGCGATCGCAGTACTTGTTGATCTCGGGGAGATCATTGGAGAAGATGCCAGCGTCTTGTGGGACGGAAGTACCGTAGTATCGGTCCTCGTTGGGTATGCGCGATTCGATGGTACACATGAGCAGCTTGGTACCGAGGCGCTGCTTGAGTTCCTTGAGGAACAGCGAGAAATAATCTTTTGTCTTGGCGTGCTTGAACTCGAAATCGATGTCGATGCCGTCGTAACCCTTCTCGTTTACGAGCGTGGAAATTTGGTCTATGAGCGTGGTCCGTAGTATCTGGTCGCTGAGGACATTGTGCATCACCTCGCGATCCCCCGACATAAGGGTCGGTATCACGCGAACGCCTTTTGCCTTTGCCTGTGCGTTGAAGCTAAGCCAGATGGCTGCATCCGTTGTCGAACCATTGAAGAGAAGTGTTGCGTCTCCTCGCAGCGTGTAGATGAACGGATTGACCTCTGTGAGCAAGTCGAGATGCGGCAAAGTATCTGCTGTGCCGGTCGCGACGCGCCAGTACGGGATCCATCCGGTTACTTCAAAGCTCTCGGCTGCCGGGTTGCAAGTGAGGATTGCGATCTTTGCGCGCGTAATGGGCCCGACAGTCCCGACCGCTGAAATTCCATTGGCGCGTTGGAAATTGCGGACCGCTGTACGTGTGGCAGGTCCAAAGCGAGGAACCGACGCCGCCGTGAAGTAGCCCTGCGCCCTCAAAAAGGTTTGGAGTTTGGTGACTTCGCTCCCTGTTGCGCCAAATGAGAGGTTACGAGTGAACGTGACACAGCTCGATGTTTGCGCAAATGAAAGAGTCGGCACGAGGAACGCCGCTGTAACCAGCAAAAGTCGGACATATTTCATACCCAGTCAGTAGAATGTGCCTTTGCGGCAGACGCCTGCCGGCTGCCGCGGCTCGGTACACAAGCTCTCGACTAGAGCACTTTGCATGCGTTTATGGTTAGTTTTCATGGGTTGTTTATGCCTAAGGCACATTTCACTGCTGGGCATACTTCTCAACTTCAGACGCACCAGTATACCTATCACTTACCGGTATGCATAGGTGTGGGCGGGCTTTGGTTCACTGGATCAGGATCGTTGCCGAGAAATTATCGCCGGTAAGGGCGCAGGTGCCGTGAGCTACGCCTTGAAACACAGCAGTGTAGGTAGAATCCGAGGCGGCAGCATCCTCCATTCGCGCGATCACTCCTTCGGGAATACAACGCAAGCTTCTTGATGGATTGTTGCTCTCCGTCATCACAATGCTGAATTGCACTCCCTCGTGATATGCGAAGGTCTTTCTTGCATCGGTTTCGTGAAGCACACGCGGGCATGCCCCTATCGCGCACGGGGGCGCCTCGGGGGAAAATCCATACAGCCCATATACAATTACAATGAACCCCACGAGAAGAAGCCAGGGCACTGCGATATGAAGTGCGGTCCGCATCTCTCGTATTTTACCCCGCAGTGAATGGTGGCGAAAGTCTTTTCTTGCGCCAGCACATTCATTTGGACCGCAGTGTCGATGACTGGAACGCTGAATTTCCCTAGCAACTGCGCTTTGCGCATCGCCACCATCTACTGACGGGGTTTTACCACCCCGCATCAAACGTCTCACTACATTCGGTACTTAGGACCAGCTCGCGAACGGATGGCGTTGATGCGGGACAGGTTCAATACCAGGTGATTTCTCCATCCCCCGAAAGTGGAATGGTGGGGCCGAGGTATTTGGGCTGTCGGCGCAGTACTACGTCGACGAACGCTTTTGCAGACGCAGGTATCTCGCGAAAATAATCGCGCATCGAACCGCTCCCGGGCGCAACTATCCCGTAGGCTTCCAATCCGAGCTGCCGCGCGATCCAGAGGGCGCGAGGCAAGTGAAATTCTTGGGTCACGATAATAAGCGAGCGAGCCTGAAAGACTTCGCGCGCACGATAAAAACTGCTGTAGGTATCAAAACCCGCGTGATCAAGGAAGATATCGGGCGCGGGAATGCCTGCATCGAGGAGGTATTTGCGCACTGGGGTTACTTCATCATGCGTCAGTGCACCATTATCACCCGTAACCAATATCTTCGACACTTTGGCATCTTTGTAGAGCGCGATCGCCATGTCCGCGCGTCTGGCAAGGACAGGAGATGGAGCCCGGCGTATTACTGATGCACCGAGTACGAGCGCGGCTTCCGTTTGCGGCACATCTTGGATCGAGGCGTGGACGTACGGCTCTACCGCCAAACGCATGAGGATGGGGATCATCATCGCAAGCGCAAGAAGCGCCAACAGTCCTACGATAGCGAGCCAATAGTACCTGCGAACAATGTACATGGCTGCATTATGCACCACGCACCTCCTTCTTTCACCAGAAAGGTTAGTTGACCTGGAACATCAGTGTCTGCGAGGTGCCGCTGCTGTTGGTGACGTAGATCGGGTAGGAGCCTCCTGTCACTTGCTGGCTGTACGGCGAACATGCATTGCCTGAAGATACGACATCGCACGGAGAAACGTATGAAGGGATCGTAAAGTAGAGCGTTGTGTTGTTGGAGCTTGGGATATGCTTCGTGCCTCCGATGCCGAAGTGCACGGTGTTGTCGAGCGCGCTGAATCCAGTTCCTTGCAGGATCACTTGCGTACCCACCGCTCCTGTGGTTGGGTTGAGAGAAGAGAGCGTTACCGAACCCGAACTTGTGCTCCCGACAACAACGGTGATCGTAGAGGTGTTGCTGAGGCCATCGACGCCAGTAACGGTGAAGGTGATCGTATAGGTGCCGCTTTGCGAGTAGCTGTGAGTGAAGGTAAGCGTCTGATTCCCCTGTGCGTACGTGGTCTGATTAGCCGAGAGCTGCGCACCGGAAATATATTGATCGCCCCAATTAACCGATGTCGTTGTGTACGAATTCGTTTGATTGTTGTTGATCTGGATCGTCCAGGTACCCTGCGTGTTCAGCGCCAACGAAGTTGGGCCGTTCACGCTTGTAATGGTCGGTGCTCCAGATGAATTGGATGACGTAACGTTGAACGTGAGCGCGTTACTCGTCTGTCCCGAGAAGTTCGATACGGATACATTGTATGTGCCCTGAGTGACGAATTGCGATGTGCCACCGAGCTGCGAAGGGATCACGAATGAGAGCGTGTTGCCATTCGGAGAATTCACTCCTGTGATAACGCCGGCGCCAAAGCGTACGGTATTGCCCGTGGTGCTGAACCCGTTGCCGGTCACAGTAACGGTAGTGCCTACGCTACCAGAGCTTGGGGAGAGGTATTGGATGTTGACTGAGCCGTAGCAGTTCGTGTACGGGTACTGGCAGATATTTCCTGTGATGTTGAAGGTGAGCGTGTTGCTTGTGCCACGTGTGTTCGTGACGTAGACGTTGACTGCGTTTTGGGACACTGTGCTAGGGACGGTGACGGTGAGCGATGTCCCGTTGTACGACGAGACATTCGCGATCGGCATGGTGCCGAAGTAGACGGTATTGTTGGCGTAATCGAAATTGGATCCATAGATCGTGACGCTGCTCCCCGGCTGGCCTGATGTGACCGAGAGCGAGGTAAGCGTGACGTTCTGGTAGTTGTTGAATGGTGGGCAAATGTACGGGTAGGTGTAGTAGCAAGTCGTGTTATTCGGCGGCGTGGTAGGTGGATAGGTGTATGTGGGAGGCGTCGGGTAGGGATACGGATTATAGCCAGTACCGCCACAGCTCACACGCGCGATCGCCGCACGTGTCATAGGACCAACGATCCCGACTGGCGAGAGCCCTTGCTCCATCTGGAAATTCCGCACAGCGGCCTGTGTCGCCCGTCCGAAGTAACCGGTGATCATCCAGCTGCCACCTCCCGGATAATTGCGGCTTACAAGAAATGTCTGGAGCTTCCGCACCTCGGTGCCGCGGGAGCCGAACGAAAGATTCCACATCAAATTGATGCAGCCGCCAATGTAGGGTTGCTGATACTGAGTTTGCGTCTGTGTCTGATATGTCGGGGTGTAGGAGTAGGTAGGATAATAGCTTTGAGCAGCGGCCACATTGGCACTCAGCGCGACGACTGCTACGAGCGAGGAAACGAGTATCTTTTTCATACAGATATCTAAAATATGGCTCTCTGTCAGGCTTTTTGCTTGACCTATTACTAATATTGAGTGCTAATACCCAAAATATGCACCCTGGTGGTTTTTTATGCAAGCAGTTGGATCACCTGTACCGACTCAACTTCAAATGGTCGGTCAAAAAAAGCACGCCGAGGATGAGGGGCACGACAGAGGCAAGTTGCCAAATGTTGGGCGCTTGATGGAGAATGAGCCACGCAAAGAATAGCGTCGCGAGCGGACCGAAGCTCTGCAGCGCCATAGCTTTGGTGACCGAGATGCGGTGGATCGCCTCGATCCAGAGCACTTTGGATATACCGAGAATGATGACGCCGTTGATAACAAGGAACAGTGCCGCTTCTTGTATATTGCCCAGTGATGCGTGTTGGCCAAAAACAAAGGCGAAAAAGAATATGGCAGGGACCGCGAGCATACCCCGCAAGAAAAGGATAGTTTCGCTCGATGCGATGTTGCGCGCTTTCTGCTGGAAAAGATTGCCGATCGGTGCCGACACAGTGGCAGCGAGAATGAGGAGGTCTCCAACATTGATGTGCGAGAAGTCCTTCCCCAGAACGATGAGCGCGCCGATGACCATGAGAAGCGCCCCAATTTTATAGTCCCATGAGATGCGCTCTCCTCGAAATACATTGAAAAATAAAAACGAGGTAAAAACCTCAAATAGCGCAATGATGGCCGCGTTGCCGGGAAGCGTGTACGTGAGGCCGATGTAATAGAAACCGTAATAGAGAATACTGATGAAAAGTGTCACAAGAGCGACGTATTTCCACAAAAGCGGCTGCGCGAGTTCTTTCCACTTTTTCCGGTACGCCACGACAGCCCCAAAGAATAGCGCGGCAATAAGAGTGCTCCAGCCTAATGATATGAGGCTTGGCACGGCTGCGTATGAGAGCACCGTCACTATCGGGAAAAAAGAGCCGATTGCCATTGCAGAGAGCACGGAGAGCTCCCCTTTTTTTCTTTCGGGCAGCGGCATCGGTACAGTATACACAGGCAACTACAGGCGTGGTTTGGACACTATGTACTTATGAACTTCGGTCGGTGTTTATAAGTACATGGATTTTTCTAACGGGAGAAGCGGCGAGGGCCGCGTGAGGGCGACTGTCTGCGCGGACGACTTCCAAAACTAGACCTGCCTCTCGGAGTGAAGCCTCTCTGTTGTGGTCGGGAAAATCTTCGAGGGCGATCATCATTATATGTAGAGGTGGGGGTCGCGCGTGCGGGCGGAAGCGCAGGCAAAGTGGAGATAGGGACCGTCTTCCTGATGAGGCGTTCGATGTCGCGGATGTCGCGCTTCTGATGAGGCTCAGCGAATGAAATAGCGTGGCCTTTAGCGCCTGCACGCGCCGTGCGGCCGATGCGGTGCACGTAATCCGAGCTATCCATCGGTAAGTCGTAATTGACGACAAGCTCGATGCCTTTGACGTCGATCCCCCGCGAAGCGATGTCGGTGGCTACAAGCACGCGATAGCGGCCATTCTTGAATCCTTCGAGCGCTTCCTTGCGCTGCGAGAGCGAGCGATTGCCGTGGATCTCGGCTGCGGTGTGACCCATTGCCGCGACCGTCCGCATGACCTTTTTCGCACCATGCTTGGTGCGAGAAAAGACGAGTGTCGAGCCGGCATAGTCGCTGAGGATCTTTTCCAAAAGCCGTGTTTTTTCTTCCTTGCGCACGACGAAAAATTCTTGGCTTACTTTCTCGACGGTGGTACCTGCGGGCGCAACCTCAATGCGCAGGGGCAGCTTCATGTGCGCCGTTGCAAGTTGCATGATATCGGGTGAAAGCGTCGCGGAGAAAAGCATCGTCTGCCGCTCTTTGGGTGCTGCAGCGATTATCTTTTTCACTTGCGGCCAGAAACCCATATCGAGCATGCGATCGGCCTCGTCAAGGACGAGGACCTCAACCTTGTCGAGTCGGATCGTTTTTTGTGCAAGGTGGTCCAAAAGGCGGCCGGGTGTCGCGATCACAACGTGCGGATCCCGCCGAAGTGCGGAGATCTGTGCTCCCATAGAAGCTCCGCCGATAAAAACAGCGCTTCTTATTCCAAGTGGGCGTGCGATCTTTGCAAGCGTCTCATCTACTTGAAGTGCGAGCTCGCGCGTCGGGACAAGTATTAGCCCGCGACCTCCTGCCCCTGCAAGACGCTGGAGCAGTGGGATGCCGAAGGCCAATGTCTTCCCCGTGCCCGTTTGGGCGACGCCAACGACGTCTTTGCCGGCAACTCCCGGCGGAATTGCCCGATGCTGAATGGGAGTAGGGACGACAAAATTAAGCTTGCCAAGTATGTCGAGAATATTCGGTGCGATACCGAGGCCATTGAATGTGGGCTCCAGAGTATGCGGAGCAACGGTAGGCGTCATTGAAGTAAAGCTCGAGAGAGCAATACTTCGAGAGTACCACGAGAATTGATTGAGCGCAACTTTTTGGGGCTATGCCGTGTGCACTGTTTCTGTCTTTTCGATGACCGTCGTATGCGGCGCATGCGCCGTCGTATCGGCAAGCGCACGGCGCGTGCTCGCAAGCTCATCTTCCAGCTGTTTCTTTTGCTTCTTTATAGATGAGAGATAAAAGTCGCCGCGAATGAGGCTCGGCAAAAGTACGAGCAGTGTCATGACGATACCGAGAATAATGGTAAAAAGCAGCACGAGCGCGAGAGAGCTCGTAAGTTGCCAATCGAAGAACGCGACGGTAACCGTGCCAATATTTTGGAGCACGAAGATCATCGAAAGCGCTCCGAGGACAACGCCGAGTATAAGTGAAAATATCATAGCGATAGTAAGAGGCTGCTAATGGGTATATTCATGAAGACGTATTGTATTCTAACACCTTACGTTGACACTTCGGTGCCTCTGTATCGAACAAAATGACTGCTGCGAGACAAGGACCCTTGGGAAACCCACGGTTTTCCCATTCCTTCCTCCACGGGAAAACAGGTGTTTTCCCGACCCCTTTCCTAATCCAAGCCCTTCGCAAAATGCGTGACACTTATTTTGCTGCGGGACTTGGATTCGAACCAAGATACACTGCTCCAGAGGCAGTAGTCCTACCATTAGACGATCCCGCAATGATCGAACGCGGGTTAACAATACCCGAAAAAGAAGCCTTCTTCAATTACGATTTTATTTGGTACCGCCTCCAGCATTGGCATCAACAGATGCATTCGCAGAATCAGCGATGCTTGAAGCGTTTGAGCCGCATGCTTTGAGTGCGGTCTTGAAGCCCGACCATGCACTTTGCTGTGTTTTCTGCCAACTCTTGTGCGCGAGCCGCATCGCGCCGTTGAAGCTATTCCATGCGCTCTTTACTGCCTTCCTGATAGCATCGTTCCCTGTCTGAGTGTAGGCGGAAGCAAGCGCGGAAGCGCGAGTGGTATATGCTGCGGTAACGTCCTGCATGTTGGTCGAGATACCGGCCTGGAGCGAAGCTTCGCGCGCGGCGACAGCCGCTGCAACGCATGCGATGTTCACGCCGGAGGCAGTGGATGACGCATGTATCTTTATCTGATTCCTATCCTGTAGCGGCGCTTTGTGGTCTCCGCCACCGAGCCCCCCAAAGATCGCTGCAATGCTTGCGGCCGCTGCTACAAATATACTTTCCATAGTTGTCGAAAATTAAAGTAATGCGTAAGCTCCACTCACGCACTCATTGTACCCCGCAGTGAATGTCGGCGATAGTCTTTTCGATATTGAGAGTTGTTTATATCGCACAAGAGACACTAATTTTCAAGATTGAGTTCCCTGGCGACTGCGCTTCGCGCCTCGCTGACATCTACTGTCGGGGTGTACTGCCCGCGCAGCTGCGTGGGCGCTCTCGTGTGTATATCCCTCTATTCCTGGGTGATGCCTGCAAGCGAATGCGGCTTGCCTTCGGCTATCGCCGCGTGGGTGATGCGAATGAATTGCGCTTTCTTTTCAAATTCTGAAATAGTGCGAGCGCCCACGTAGCCCATGCCGACTTGGACGCCAGAGACAAGAGTCGCGATGATCTCAGCAACGGGGCCTTTGTAGGGCACCAGGGCCTCTACCCCTTCGGGCACGGCTTTGCGCCCATGGGTGAAGTAGCGCTCGGATCCTGATGCGCTTTTGATGACCGCTTCTGAGCCCATGCCGCGATATTCTTTGAACTTGACTCCCCCCTTCTCGACGATCTTTCCTGGCGCTTCATCGGTGCCCGCGAAAAGATTACCGAGCATGACCGCTGAAGCTCCTGCCGCAAGTGCTTTTGCGATATCTCCTGATGTGCGGATGCCTCCGTCGGCGATAACAGGCACTTTGTACTTCTTTGCAACGGCAGCAACCTCAAGTATTGCCGATAGCTGTGGCACGCCTACACCGGAAATGAGTCGCGTCGTGCAGATAGAGCCGGGGCCTACTCCCACTTTCACCGCATCAGCAAATTGACATGCCGCTTTTGCCGCCTCAGCGGTCGCGATGTTGCCAAATATCATTTTTGCGTGTTTGAGACTTTTCTTTATTTTCTTTGCGCTTTCAACGACATTCAAATTATGCCCGTGCGCGCAATCGATGACGACCGCGTCTACTCCCGCTTCGTCGAGCGCTTTCGCTCGGTCGGCGGCAAAAGGTCCGCATGCGGCAGCGACTTTGACGCCCGCCTTTTTCACGTGCGTGACTATCTTGACTTGCACTTCTATGGAGCAGTTACGATGAATGACACCTAAGCCCCCGAGCTTACCCAATGCAATCGCCATTTCCTCTTCTGTCACACGATCCATCGCGGCACTCAAAAAAGGCACCGCAAGAGTGATGCCGGCAATATTGGTTTTGAGAGATGCTTCTGCCGGCTCCATCGAGCTTGCCGCAGGCCGGATCAAAACATCGTCGAAGGTGAATCCTTCTTGGAGAATTTTCACACCCACTTGTGGTGAGCTGCGTCGAACCATGAGCCATTATACTCTCACGAGCGAAAAAGTCAATGGGCTGAAATATTTTCTGCGGCTTTTTGCAATTCCGGGATACGGACAGGAGGCAGGGACTCCATGACTTCTTCACTTGGAATATGGATGCCGCCATTTCTCTGGAGTGTATAGAGTGTCACATGCGCGGGCTGCAACGGTAGGTCGATGTTGAATTTCCGGCGTATCTCCCTGAACAACTCTTCAAGATTTGATACGCGACAACGGATTACGACAGATGCTCTCTCCCCTTCCCGCACGAAGCGGAAATCATCCAAGAAAGCGGTGGGTTCGAACCGGTGTTGCTTCGCGAACTCGTCAAGAAAAGACATGACTGTCTCGTCGGATATGCCCGCACCATTGCGCAGAGAGGTGATGTTGAGAAGCGTGACGTGGAACTCATCTTTCTTGAGGAGCGTCAGGCCTTCCCATACGACTGTCTTCGGGAACTCTTCGAACAGTCCGGGTTCGACCGGCAGGCATATAGAATCTCCGCTCCTACCACCCCGATGAACGAAGGGCAACAGAGCGCTCATACGCTATTTCTTACTCTCTATCGCCGCTTTGATGAACGCGTTGAAAAGCGGGTGCGGGGAGAGCGGGCGGGCCTTGAGTTCGGGATGGAATTGGGTGCCGAGCATAAAAGGATGCACGTTTTTGGGAAGTTCCGCGATCTCCATCAGTCGGCTGTCAGGCGAGCGGCCAGAAAATACGAGGCCTGCAGCTTCGAGCTTCTCGATGTAATCCGGATTCACTTCGTATCGATGCCGGTGCCTCTCTGAGATCGCTTTTTTCTCATATGCGTCGCTTGCAATCGTGCCTTGGACAAGATCGCACGGGTACGCACCAAGGCGCATGGTGCCGCCATATGCCTTGCGCGCGAGCTTTGCTTTCTGCTCCGGCAGGATGGCGATGATCGGGTGCGGTGTGTTTGGATCAATCTCGGTCGTATGCGCACCTTTCAATCCCGCGACATTGCGCGCGAATTCGATGGTCATCAATTGCATGCCGTAGCAGAGGCCGAAGTATGGGATCTTGTGCTCGCGCGCGTATTTGATGGCTGCGATCTTCCCTTCAATTCCCGTTTCTCCAAATCCTCCTGGCACGATGATGCCGTCGTATTCTTTTAGCTCCGCGATAGATGCGGGTGTGCTCTCATAATTCTTGGCATTGAGCCAGCTGATCTCTGGCTTCACCCCGTGCGCATATGCCGAGAACTTGATGGCTTCGATGACCGAAAGGTACGCGTCGGAGAGAACGAAGTCACCCGTGTCGAAATATTTGCCGACGATCCCGATCTTCACTGTGCTACGTCCGTTGTGCGCGTGATCTGCAAAATGTTTCCACTCGGAGAAATCCGGCGTCTGCTTCGGCTTCTTCCCCAAAAGATCCATGAGGAGCTCCGAGAGTTTGTCGCGTTCGAAGTTGAGCGGCACGTCGTATATCGAATCCACGTCGGGCGCGGAAATAATTCGATCTGGCTGCACATTGCATGAAATTGATAACTTTTCCTTACGCTTTTTGTCCAAAGTATGCGTGGAACGCGCGATGATGATGTCGGGCTGTACGCCGTATGAATTGAGTTCTCGTACTGCCGTCTGTGTCGGCTTGGTTTTCATTTCCCCTATCGTGCCCGGGACTGGCAGGTAGGAAACCATCACGAAAAGAATGTCCGATGGATGTTCGAGGTGCATCACGCGCGCGGCATCGATGAAAAGCGCATTTTGGAAATCCCCTACCGTGCCGCCGACTTCGACGACTGAAACGTCGGAGCCGGCGCGTTTCGCGGCGTGTTTAAGCCGATTAACGATCTCGTCACGTACGTGTGGGATCGCTTCAACGCATTTGCCGCCATAGCCCAAATTGCGCTCACGCGCGATGACCGACTGATAGACCATACCACTCGTCATGTAATCATCTGGCCCGAGATCGCGCCCCAAAAAACGCTCGTAGTTGCCCATGTCTTGATCGGTCTCTAATCCAGAGTCGAGGACAAACACTTCGCCATGCTCTATCGGATTCATCGTACCTGCGTCCACATTGAGATATGGATCGATCTTCACGAGATTCACCGAGAGTCCGCGCGCCGTGAGTAGCTTGCCGATCGAGGCAGTCGCGATGCCTTTGCCGACGGCCGACATAACACCGCCCACAACAAAAACATACTTGTGTCCCGCACGCACGCGCTTCATACGAACTACTTTACCATGCCGCGTGAAATCGAATGCAATTCAAGGCGTGGGGAAAGCGGCGCACGAGCCGTACGAAAGTACGGTGAGTGCGCCGCGGGGGCCCCACAACGACGAAGTGCGTCGATTTCACGCGGCGTTACGCTCGTAAGTAGCGGCGAACGGCTAGATAACTGGACAAAGCACCAAGACCAGTACCAGTGCCCATTAGCACCAGAAAGAAGAGCGGGAAATACGCCAGGAAATAGTCGAACGAGTTGAAAGAGCCAAAGAGCAGCTCTGTCGTTGGGTCGAGCCCTATAAGGACGGGGTAATAGAGAAGGATCGGGTATAAGACCAGGAGTACAAGCGCTGCTGACACTGCGCCATACAGAACTCCCGCAACCATAAATGGGCCTCGCACGTACCAGCGGCCTGCGCCTACCAGGTTCATAACTCCGATCTCATCGCGCGAGGTATAGATCGCAAGGCGGATTGTATTGAGAACGATGAGTAGGGCGCAGATCCCTAGAAACACCGTCTTTGCGATCCCGTTCCTCTGAGACGTGGCAATGATCGTAGTGAGCCGATCGATTGCCGTCTTGTTCTGATAGAAATTCACTTTATCGATGATAGCGCCTGCTTCTGATTGGGATGCTTGTTGCGCTTCCAGATATTTTGCTATTGCTTCATATTGGCTCGTCTGCTTTGCGCGGATCTCGAGAGATGCGCCAAAAGGGTTGCTGCCGAGCTCATCAAGAGCTTGCATGGTGAGTTGGTCGCCTTTGTGTCGCGCGCGGAAGTCTTCGAGCGCCTGCTCTTTGCTCACATACGTGATCGAAGCGACTTCGGGGAGCGCCTGAATCGTTCTTTGTACCTCCTGTATTTGCAACACCGAGGCTGATGTCTTGAAGTACACACTTACGTCTACCTTGTTGGTGAGGTCATTGAGCGTTGAGCGCATGGCAGCGTTGGAGATCATGATGTTGGCGAGCATGAAGAGCATGATCGTCATCATAAGAATGGCCGACAGCGAGATGAACCCGTTGCGCACGAACCCGACGAGTCCGTATCGTGCAATCCTTTTGATAGTGGTCCACATAGGTATATAGATATCTTACAACGAGTATTTCCCTTCTTTATCGTCACGTACGATCCTTCCCTGATCCATGGTGACCACGCGCCTGCCTACAGAATCCACGACTGATTTGTTGTGCGTCGTGAGCAGGACCGTCGTACCGAGGTCGTTGATCTTCTTTAAAATACCCACGATGTCGTGCGTGTTGATCGGATCGAGGTTGCCTGTCGGCTCATCTGCGATAAGCACATCTGGCTGGTTCACGATCGCGCGCGCGATCGCCACACGTTGCTGTTCTCCGCCTGAGAGCTCATGCGGGAAGCTCCAAATTTTGTCCGAAAGGCCGACGAGGTCTAGAACATGCGGCACGTCCCCCGCGATATCCTCATCGCTTCTTCCCGCGACTTCGAGGGCAAATGCGATATTTTCATACACATTCTTGGTGGGAAGGAGGCGGTAATCCTGGAAAATAGTGCCGATATTGCGCCTAAGCCTCAGTAGATCGTTGTCCGAGAGCTTGCTCACGTCGCGAGTACCGAAAAAAACCGCTCCCTCGGTCGGTAAGACTTCGGCAAAGAGCATCTTGAGGAGCGTCGTCTTGCCAGCCCCCGAGTGGCCTACGATGGAGACAAACTCGCCCGGGTCTACTCCCAGAGTAATCTCAGCGACCGCAGGTGGCGCTCCATCGGCATATATCTTCGTTACTTTGTCGAAATAAATCATAACAAATGGCTTCCAGCTGTCAGATTACAGCTTCTAGGAAAATGCATACAAGTAAACATTATACCGCAGTCGGAGCTCCTTCCAAATTCTTTCCCGCATCTATGAAGCCCTGGATATCGCCATTGAGTACTTTTTCGACATTTCTTTCTTCATGATCAGTGCGATGATCCTTAACCATCTGGTACGGATGAATGACATAGGAGCGGATCTGGCTGCCCCACTCAATTTTGGTTGAGGCACCCGCAGAGAGCCCACGTGATTCACGCAACTGCGCTGCTTCTTGCATGGTGTAAAGCTTGCCGCGCAACATCTCGAGCGCCTTCTCCCTATTTTGCAATTGGCTGCGCTCGCTCGTTACGTGCACGGTAAGGCCCGTCGGTTTATGCGTCATGCGCACCGCGGTATCACGCTTATTCACATTTTGACCACCCGGCCCACCTGAGCGAGCGATAGATGTTTCAAGGTCTTTTTCGGGAATATGCGTTTCCGGCAGATCCGGCAGCTTGGGCAGGACTTCGACGAGCGAAAAGCTCGTCTGGCGCTTCCCCGCGGCATTAAAAGGCGACATGCGCACTAGGCGGTGCACTCCCGCTTCGTGCTTGAGCGCGCCGTATGCGCCCTTTCCGTTTACCTCAAATGAGATACTTCGGTATCCTCCCATCGGATTTTGGTTGGAAGAAAGGAGCACTGTCTTCCATCCTTTACTCGCGCCGTACTTACCGTACATCTCAAAGAGAATGCGAGAGAAATCTTCTGCGTCGTCGCCCCCTGCGCCCGAGACTATTGTGACGAGCGCGTCGGAGCTTTCGTACCCTCCGCCGCCTACGAGCTTTGCTTTAAGGTCTTGGTACTCTTTCAGTACCATTTGGGCCTTTTCCTTATCTGCCCAAAAGTCCGCCGCGCCCATTTGGGCCTCGATCTCTGTAATGCGCGCTTCTATGGCGCCTTTTTGTTGCATTCAAAGAGTATAGCAAAGGGGAGCACGTGCGTGCTCCCGCTCGCCATCTAATGATAGCGGTCCACCATCTTGAGCCCGTGGACAACCCAGTACGAGTGCCCGTCGTTTTGCGGCTCCACTTCAGCCCGACGAATGACACGGAAACGGTTCCCAAAGATCTGATCAACGTGCCCGACCGCCGGGTCATAGTCCTCATCATGCAACGAGAAAACGACGCTGATCTTCCCATCTTCGGCATGAAGGCAGAGCAATCTCTCGCTTGGCTTGAACATCAAGTACCTCCATGGTTGACCCTTCATCAGGAAACCATAGACAAGCCGATACTCCTAATCACTTTGCTATTGAGCCACCTCGCGGAATCGAACCGCGGACATCGTCTTTACGAAAGACGTGCTCTACCAACTGAGCTAAGGTGGCAAACATCAATATCCTACGCTAAGAAACTAGCTTTTTCAATCATTCGTTTGATTCTGGAGTCCCTATTAAAGCACGCTCGAACCTATTTTGCTGAACACTCCTGATGTTCGCGCGCTCCGCGCGCGTGGTGGCTTTGTACCGGATTGTACGATTCGATTCCGTGCCTGCTCTCTCGGGCGCGCGAGTACGCCGCGCCCTCGGCCCCCGCCCCGCCGCCAATCCTCTCCGCCAAAGGCGGACAGGCATGCACATCTATTTCGCGGGGGTTTTTTGAAAATTGAATGGGCGGCGGGGTTGCGAATCGAATGCATGAAGATTCGCAAGACCTTGCGAGCTGTTTTGGAGCGAAGCGAACAAAAGAGCCGCAAGGTGTACTGCTCCTGTAAGGAGGCGGCAAACGGCTCACATACCCGTTATGTGAGCCGTTTGGATGCGAGAATCCAAAATGCAAATCCACTGCGGATGCCACGGGTTGCGAACAGTGCCTTCGTATAGATGTTGAATTACTGCCCGCCATCCGGCGGGCAGGGTATCTCGCTAGGGCTCGTCCGGCAGTATCGGTGCGCCTACGGCGCTCCACCTTGTGGGGTGGGCACACCCACCCCCCGCTCCATCGCGCTAGTGCTCCAAAAACCCTCGTTTATACTTAGTGCCTCGCGGTGCGTCCGTTCGCTTCGTCTTTTATCGCTCATCAGTTTGATATCTTGCTACGGGTCTCATATTGCTGCCACTCCGTTTGCGTTTGTGCCTCGGCTTTTGGAGCCTCCTAGCGCGCTGCAGCTCCCCCCACCCGCGGTCAGTATTTCACTTCCACTTATTCGTACATAGTTGCAAATCCGCTTGTGCGGGCCGGCCTCGTTACAGTCCCCCCTAGCGAGATACCTGCCCGCCAGATGGCATCCATTTTATGCACGCGCCTGCTTCGGGCAGGCGCATGACACTCGCCGCGCTTCTCGCGGCTGCGCGTCGTTTGTATATCGCATTTCACATCTGATTTTCTGCCTCCTTGCAAGCAAAAGCCAAATTCAAAAATGTCTCAAGGTTTTGTGTAAGTTACCGCTTTTCCAGTTTTGCCAACCTGTTTTATTTTTCCTTCCTTTTCCAATGCAGAGAGATACCGTGTTGCTGTTGCGTCAGAAACGTGCAGCAACTTCTCAACTTCGTCGTTGGTGATTTTGCCTGCCCTTCGTAGCTTTAGCGTAGTAGGGCCTTTCCCATCAAGAGCTTCCAGGATCTTTTCGAGTTTCTTCTGTTTTCGGGTTTGGATCGTTGCTCGTGCTTTCACCAAGAGATCGCGCGAGGCGTGCGTGGCTTGCGGTGAGCTTGTCGAAGCCGGTGCGGGTGCCACTGACGCACTCGCCGCCTGCGGCGGCTCTGGTTCCGGAGGCAACGGCTCATTTACTGGTATTTGAGCCGATTGCGTCGGCTCGCCGGAGCCTTGCGTGGAGGGGGCGGTTTCAGGGGGAGTGGTTTGCACAGGCTCGCTCGGCGCGACTTCGGGCGCTGGAGCAAGTTCTGCCGGTGCTGTTGGCTCTACGGGCGGTTGGGATGTGTCTTCGTCCGCCATGGCTTAATTCTAGCGCGTCGAACGGCTCACATAGTTGGCGCTCAAATGCTTGCTTTTTTGGTAGGAAGTGGTATAATTATAGGACTAATCATTCCTGTGGAAATACCCTGAAATTCCGACGAACATTTCGGGAAAGCTTTTTATTGCGTCCATGCGAAAGAACGCCGAGATACGACTGCTTCGCTTGTTCGAGGCGATCTCGTTCCCGATCTTCCACTCCGGCCTCTTGAAACTGCGAAGAAAGCTTGCGAAACATGCGCCGGACTGTTTTCTGCCGGACAATTTTAAAATCCGGGAAATGCACAAAACCAAGAAAATCTACTCCTTCATGCCATTTCTTAAACATAATTTTATCCGGATGCATTTCTACAAGAAGTCTTTCGCGCAAGAAGTTCTCAATGTGCGGGAGGAGCTGTTCGAGTTTCTGCCGGTCTTCAGACAGAAAAACAAAATCATCCGTGTATCGAATGTAATGTGCGCATCGCAACTCACGCTTGACGTACTGATCAAGCGGATCGAGGTACATATTTGCAAACAACTGCGAAGTAAGATTGCCGAGAGGAATACCTTGGCCCGGTCTTGTCGCGAAGCTGCGAATAATATTTTCAAGCAATTGCAAGAGAGCTGGATCAGCAGTTTTCTTGCAGCAGATACGAAGCAGCACTTTGTGATCTACGCTATCGAAGAATTTCCTGATGTCGCATTTCAAAAGCCATACCGTGCGCGTACCGTTTCGAGAAAGTCGCTGTGCGAAATTGTTCAATCTGTCATTTGCAACATGCGTGCCTTTTGTCTTGCGCGACGCATAAGAATCGAAAATAAATGCCTTGTCGAGCCTCGGAACCAGAATCCGGCAAATCGCATGATGCAAAACCCTATCGCGCACCGACGCTTTGGCAATAAAGCGGCGCTTCGGATCATGAACAAAGAACCGCGTATACGTGCCGTGTCGGTACGTGCCGCGAGCCAAATCCTCGTGCAACTCAACAAGATTGCGCTCAGCGTGTTCGGCAAATTCCAAAACATCTATCTTGCCTGTCTTTCCGTTCCTAAATTCGCGCCATGCAGCAAATAGATTTCCCTTCGATATAATGTTCTTGAACAAAAAACTGCCATGGTCCCCCCCCCCCCGATTTTCCGAACCTGTTATCTTCCATAAGATGAATCTATTATATCGCTCGGCGCACGAGCGCGTTTCGCGATTCCCTAAAGTCTCAAGACATTCGCTAGGGGCGAGAATTGAGACGACCGTGTTGGATCTTCTGGAATCTCTCTATCTAGCTCAAAGCAAGGGAGGGGCGTCGCGCTTCCTGTTACTCAATAAGGCCGACATTCAGTTGAAAATCCTCTTAGCGCACTTGCGGCTCGCCCATGCCACGCGATGCCTGAATGATGCCGGATTCGCCGAACTCTCAACCATATCTGTCGAGATAGGGAGAATGCTCGGCGGCTGGATCAAACAAACGAAGGCCCGGGAGTAAGCCCAGGCCTGTCGTCGATTCTTCGGGAGAAGACAGCGCCGAGATTCCTCCAATCGTTGTCGGGCTTGTTCCTGTTCACGTTCGCACCCTTCGCGTCGGCGTTGCCGAAATTCACGAGGTTGCCGTCACCGGAGGGCCACTGTCTTTTGCCTGACGCCGTCCATATCTTCGCCGATTCGCGAATACTCAAAAGAGTGATCGGGTTTCGGCTGCTTCGGGGTATACCATGCGCGCGCTCACCCCTGTATCAATCGACTCGCGCAAGCGTCCGGCAAGCAGAATCTTTCGGGGAGTACGGCGCGTACGCCGCACTGCATTACCCGTACCTGAAAGCGTACCATAGCGGTGTAAAACCTCCTGGTTTTCTGGCTCCTCGGCTCGGAAATGAAAATCCGGATTTTCATTTCTCTCGCTCTACGTCGCCAGTAAAAATTTTTCGCGCGAACGCCCCGCCCTAAACGGGCGGGGCGTGAACTCAAAGTTCAAAGCACAAGTATCAAGATTCAATGCGGGAGAAGACAGCGCCGAGATAACTCCAAGCGCCGTCGGGCCCGTCCCTGACCACGCTCGCACCCCCCGCGCCGGCGTCGCCGAAATTCACGAGGTCGCCGTCACCGGAGGGCGTGTTGGACCACGTGTACTCGTCCGTTAAGAGTCGTTCGTTCCGAGACTTTGTTCCGACGAGGTAACGAAACATCGTATTCGCATAGGGTTCGCGCAGAAGTTGCGATATGGAAAGTTTGGAAAGTTTATCCGACGCCTCCACCCATTTACTATCCTGTATCAGTGCTTCGATACTTGATTTCTGCGCGAGAAGTTCGCCCTCGGCTTTCGCGTATGCGGGTGGCAATGTGCCACCAAATGTTTCCTTCGCATAGGCAATGAGTCGCTCGGTTTGCGGAATAAATGAGAGGCTTTTTGTGCCATTGATCGTCCCGCGCGAAACCACCTGCCACCCGGCCTTAGGAGTTTCTGCCCGCATGGCGGCGTATTGCGCACCTGAAAACCACGCGTTTGGGAGCATCTCGCCATTCTCTCCGAATTGGTCGTTGTATAGGCGGAACTTATTCGGGTTGCCACTCCTATCCCGACCTTCTACGTTGCTCCCGACAAGTTCTGCCATTTTCTCAATAGTCAAAGGCGTTCCATCGGGCATTGTATCAACGGTGTGTTGGAGGAGATCGCCACGCTTCTTGCACTCCGCGAGAAATTCTTTGGAATACAAAATAAGCGCAACGCGGTCCGGCTTGAATCCCAGGGCCTTGCGCGTATCTTCATCTCCCCACATATTTGCCTCGCCCATGATGCGTTCGGCCGCCTCGACAGTAAGCACGTTCTCTTTACCAAGTTCCGCAAGTAATGCTTCTTTCGTAAAACTGCGGGCGAGCCTTCCGCCGGGTACCTTCGAAACGAAGACGAACTCGTCGGGTTTGCTTGCATTTACGCCCGCGTAGCCGTCGGCCGCTTTGTCGGTCATTGAGCGAGATCGAAGTACGTAGTTGAAACTGCTTCCCGGGAGCGCGCCGATATCGCAATCTCCGGGTTTGACGCGGATTCGTTCGCCATTTTCATTCAAAAACTCGAATGTCTCTACCGTCCGCGTCTCCGGCACTGCATCTCTTCGTTCATCTCCGGCTCGTTCGACGGACTCCCCGCTGATCTCAAGCGGGCGCGGCACGCGAGGCGAGAGGTACCCAATATCGAGATTTGTCATCGGCTCCGTGGAAGTCGTGGGAGTTGGGTTCAAAATACTGAAATGCTTGAATACTGCTTCCATTTTCGCCCGATCATTCGGCGGGCATTGCGAAACGAATACGTTCGCTTTGTACGAGAGCCAATCGGAAAACGTCTTTGCGCGGAGGCTCGGATCGGCACTTTCCATGCGGGTGCCGAAACCCCGCATCCAGGAAGCAATCTCTTTCAATGTCATGGTCGAAGATTGGAGCGTCAAGGGCTCCGCATTCGCCGCGTCCTTCGCAACAACCGTATTGGTGCTCGCATTGAAACGCAAAAGGGACGGCTCAAGGTGTGTGCGCTCATCCGGGTTGTCGGCCGTATATGAATCCTGTATTGCGCGAATCGCGTTTGCAACGCGCCACAAAGTACCGTGACGAGAATCGCTCGGCGCAGCTATGATTTTCTCCTCGGCGGCGATATCCCTGCCGTCTTTGGTTTTTTGATTCACAACCTCTTTGCGTTCGTACGCAGGGGCGAGTTCAGACTTGGGGATGGCAATATATCCCTTATTGTCCATGAGTGTGGAGAGCATGAATTCGTAGAGTTCAGGATTCTCCGGACTTTGCGGCGGGTAGTCTACTTTGATCTCGGCGAATTCACGTTCGAGGGCAGGAGGAAGTTTGTCGAGCTGGTGGCGTGCTCCAGCGGGGTTCGAGGTCGCGATCAACGTAAACCCTTTCAGGACGGGGTGCGGGACGTTTTCGTGCATCTGATCGCCCGGTTTCTTCTGCGCGATCTCTTTGATGAGACCGAATGTCTTATCGAAGTTGATTTTCAATAACTCGTCGGCGCGGGCAATACGCCCATGAGTTCGTTCGGGACGATTATCACGCGAAGATATAAATCCTGTGGCCGCGCGCGAAACTGCTCCGTACCGAAGATAGCTTCCGCGTTCGTCGAGTTCTTTGTCGGCGATCAAGTCATGTTCGCCAGTCGATGATGTGCAGGCAATCTTTACGCATTTATCATCAGTCAATTGTTCCGCGACAGCATCTGCTTGCTCGGATTTTCCGACACCCGGCTCCCCGACAAGAAGCGGAAAACGGCCGTTGGACAGTGCCGCGCGGATCGAACGATGGATATCGAGACGCGACGGGAGCCATGCGAATCCTTTCTCGGCCTCACCGTGATATCGCGTAAGCGTCTCGTGCATAAGATGCGCTGCGACATCGGTCTTATCTGCCGTCTTTTCTTCGCCTTCAAGCCGCGTCAGCGCGTCGCGCTCAACCCGCATTTTCGCAAGATCACCGGCCGCTTCCATAAGCTCTTCGCGCGTCAACTTCTCCGATGCGGGACCCTTCACTGCTCCAATGAAAAGCTTGCGCTCGAGTTCGCGATGGCGCAAAGACAAGGCTCCCGTAGAACGCGTAATTTGTGCGATATTGCCATATAGGGGAGATCGTTCAGTGCGTTTGGTCTCGGTACGCCCGCGTGCGAACACTCGCGTGAATGTGTCGCGTGTCTCCTTATCGGAAGCGAGCGCTGAGGCACGGGAACGCAAAAGGGCCACGTCTTCCGACTCCGAGTTCTCTGAACCCGCCATGCGTACAAAGGAAAGAATATCGTAGAGTTCCTGAGCCCTTTCTCCGGCGGACATCGTATCAAACCGCTTCGGTAGCTGTGCCTCCGGAGCATTTTTGAGAAAACGATCCATCCACCGCTCGACGGCCGCTTCCGGTTTCTTGAGTGTCGCGGCTTCTTTCATCTTCATAAATGTATCACGCGGAAGCAGGCTCTTGGAACCCGTCTGCCAGGGCCTTCAGTGCATACTCATAGCGCCCTTTTCCCTTGTCGGGAAAGAGTTTGAGCGCCTCGGATACAATATGGCGAGCGACGATAACGGGTAAATGATTCAGATCCTTCACAACCTCGCCGCGACTTGTAGGGGTTGTATATATCTTTTCGACGGACTTTGCGGCATCGGTAAGGCCGAGGCCGACCACGACCGCGCCGCGATTGCCAAGCTCTTCGGCAAGCGCATGGACTCGCGCGGGGTTGTCTGGCTCTCCGTCGCTCATTGGCAGTACGATGCGCAAACGGTTATCTTTCTTTCCGCCTGCTTCGGTCGCTTTGATATCCTCATTGATTTCACGTAGTACGGTCTGGAGGGCTTGTACGTCGCCATTACCACTTCCTTGATTGCCAAGACTTCGCCACAACGTGACCTTATCGGTTGCGGCGAAGCGCGGCGAAAGAGGTTTGTCGACATCCAGTTCACTGGCTTTCTCACCACGGAACGAAAGGACTCCCGTGCGCACGTCGAGAGAACTTCCAGGAAGCGCGGCGACGCCCGAGCGAACCAGCTTCTCCTGAAAACGATGCAGGGCCGAGAGAAGTAGATACTTCATTGTACGTTGGGTTTTCCATTTCACTGCGCCGTCAACAGTTTGCGACATGGAACCCGATTTGTCGCCAATGAACCACACGTCAAATCCTCCGAAAAGTTGCTCCTCTTTGGGTGTTTCTGTTTCCTTGATTCGCGAGCGAGGGTCTTGTTCGCCGGACACCGCTCCGATATGTTGCGCGACGATATCGTCGATGCGTTCGCCTCCCTCGCGGCGGCGCAGAGGACCGGAGTATTGAGATTCAAACAAGAGGCGCGAATCGACAATCATGTCAAAAAGTTGAGATAGCGCATCGGTCACTTTGCGCCCGTCCTTAAGTCGCGTATCCTCCGCTTTCGCAATCTCCCGCGCGATGTCACGTGCCTCCGAAAGCTCGATGCCCGCTTCTTCGGAGAGCGTCCGTTCTTCGGGGGTGTATGAAAGTTCTTCAACGTGCTTTGCTAATTCTTCCTCAAGTTTTTGCAATTGCTCGTCTGTCGGACCAACGTCTTCTTGCCCGCCATAATCGCCCGGAGCGGATTCGCCGCCTTCTCCTTCTTGATCGAAAATTGGATCACCAGGAGGCGTGGCATCGACGCGCGTCCACTCCCGGGTCTCGTCGTCCCATATTTCGCTCCATGCATGACCCGTGCCGCTATGAATCATGGACGTCCCTTTCTCGTCTTTGCCCTTTACCATATGGCCCACTACGTGACGCGCGGGAACTCCGAGCCGTGCGCAGAGGGCCGCGAAGTAGGTATTCCCGACATCACAGTCTGCTTTTTTGTGTGTGTCTATCGCAAAACAGTAGCCGTTCGGATCTGAACGATACGTGCTGTTGAATTGGCTTTCGTTGGAGTATTGGAGCCGTTGCATCGCGTAACGCGCGAGCGCATAGCCCCGAGCGCGATTACCTTGTTTTGCCTTAGCGATTTCTGCAATTGCACGTTCGGTTTCTTCGGTGAAGCGTTCGGAAGACGCGACAGGCGTTTCTGGCGCTCCCATTTTCAAGCGCGAGGCTTCCTCCTTCACGAGGACGATTCCGACGGAGGCTTTTCCTGCACCGCTTTTAAGAATCGAGACGTCCCCATTCTTATCCGTCCTGTAGAGGATCTGGTCGTTTTCATCCGCAAGAAAACCGTGCGTGTACGGAATCGGAATCCGCGTCCACGCGCCACACTGCACGTCGGCGGAAATGATAATAGAGTCGTTCTCTGCATGACCCGGTCCGAGGATGTTTTCTTCGTACGCATAGTCACCCTGCGTCCAGACTTTTCGACTTGAATCCCACGTATCGAATGATTGCTCGCGGAAGTACCCGCCGTAGGCGGGATTGATTTTCCAGATCGCGATAGGTTTCTCTCCTTTTTCGAGGCGGCTCATCTCATCCATCGACGGCTCGCTTTCCTCCCGCGCCGGAGGAGGCGTTGGATCATCCGACGGCTTCTCGCGCTCCTCCCCCTGTTCGTGTGCTTTCGCGCGATCACGTTCATCTAGCGCATTCGCTCCAGCAACGTAATCATCAAAACGTTTCGTCAGATACTCTGTTTTACTGGCGAGCGGTGCGCGGGGATTGAGAAGATATCGCAAGTCGCCGCTTTCAGAGAGTTCCGCTAACTTGCTCTTGGTCATTTCAAACTTTGGCTCATACGGAGTTCCGTCGACTTGGGAAAGAATGCCTCGAAAGAGATCCGCGCCACGTGGAGATAACGACCGCGCAGTCGCTGCAAGACGATCAGCGAGAAGACCTGATAGCGCGCTCCGTGCTCCTTGCGGCATACGCGCGGCACCTAGCTCGGAGAACTCCTCGAAAAGACGATAGAAAGATCGAGCAGGAGACGCACTCCCTTTTTGACGCCAGTCATTTAAGGCTCGCACGTGATCGTACTGTTCTTTTGCGGATTCGTATACGTCGGTTTGGAGAGCTCCAAATAGCTGTCGTTTTGAAAGAATATCGTCTAGTTTTTGCGACAGCATTTTTTCCTCTATTTTTGAGTCCGGCGTGAGCGTCGCTTCAATAGCCATAGTTTATGGTTAAATTATGCCACAGTTGCAAAGGCAGACTATACCGAATCAAAAGTCTTGAAAAATCCCCGCCCCGCCGCCCATTCAATTTTCAAAAAACCCCCGCGAAATAGATGTGCATGCCTGTCCGCCTTTGGCGGAGAGGATTGGCGGCGGGGCGGGGGCCGAGGGCGCGGCGTACTCGCGCGCCCGAGAGAGCAGGCACGGAATCGAATCGTACAATCCGGTACAAAGCCACCACGCGCGCGGAGCGCGCGAAGTCAGTCGAGATTTTTGCTAAAGTAGGTTCTAGCGGAGTACAATAGGGACTCCAGTTTCAAAGCAAGAGGAGTTTCGTCGCCGGAAATACGCGCGGCGCGAAGCGCCGCGTATGGGGGAATGGGGTTTCCGCGCGCTTCGCGCGTGGAGGAGGTTCAGAAAATACAAAATCCGAAAACTTTTGGAGGGGGTTTTGGAGAGGAAATGCAAATGCAGAAACAAGAATCCATAAATACACAGTGGAGTGCTTGTCCCGCCCACCCATACGCGCACGAGATATTCCATCCCCCGCCGTTTTTGAGGAACATTGTAAAACGGCGGGGATGGCTCCCCGAAATGCGATGCGATATGATATTGAGATATGAAGTATTTTCTCTACGCTAGAAAATCTACCGATGTTGAGGACAAACAGATTTTGTCGATTGAAGCGCAACTCCTTGAGTTACGCTCGCTCGCACGGCAAAATAATTTAGAGATCGCCGTCGAGTTCGTCGAAAAGAAATCCGCGAAGATTCCGGGTCGCGCGATATTCAACGACATGATGTCTCGCATTGGGCGCGGTGAAGCGCAAGGAATAATTTGCTGGAAAATTGACCGGCTCGCGCGCAATCCGGTAGACGGCGGACAGATACAGTGGCTTTTGCAACAAGGCGTGATTTGCCACATCCAAACGCACGACCGCTCGCACTTCCCTAACGACAATGTATTGATGATGTCCGTCGAGCTCGGCATGGCGAATGAATATATCCGCCAGTTGAGTGCAAACACCGCGCGAGGGTTGCGCCAGAAAGCGCGGCAAGGAACATATCCCGGCCTCGCGCCGCTCGGATATATTAATGACCCGCGCACGAAAACCATTCGCGTTCACAAGAAAAATGCCACGCTCGTGCGCGAGATGTTTGAACGCTACGCGAGCGGAAGCGCTACGCTTGATAACCTTGCGGTGATGTTGGAGAACGCAGGCGTGATATCAAAAGGAAATCGCCGCATTCATATCTCGCGCATTTCGTTCATTTTACAGAACCCGTTTTACTACGGCCACTTCCGCTACGCGGGCGAAGTGTACGAAGGCAGTCATTCGCCGCTCATTTCAAAATCTTTGTACGACAAAGCGAACGCCGTGCTTCGCTCGCGTGGCCGGACGCTCGCCGTCAAAACTGACCCTGCGCCGTATTGCGGTTTGCTTCATTGTTCTTGCGGCATGAGTATCACGGCCGAAGTGAAAGAGAAGCACCAGAAGAACGGCAACGTCCACTATTACACCTACTATCGTTGTACTCGCAAGAACAAGGCCGTGAAGTGCAAGGAAGCGCCGGTGCGAAGCGAGTTATTGAACTCGCAACTTTCGTCACTTCTTGGCGAGTACGCCATGCCGCAAGAATGGATATCGCCTTTATCGGCGATACTCGATATAGAGGCAGCTAGTGCCTCCAAAACGGCGGCGGAGGCCGTTCAAGAGTTGCGCGAGAAAGCGGATGCAATCTCGCGCACTTACGCTCGCCTAACGGACTTGTACGTCGCCGAAGACATTGAGCGCGAGGAGTATCTTTCGCGCCGCCGTGCTCTTATGAGCGAGCGTCGGACGATTGAGGAGCAAATCGTCCGTCTTGAACGAGCCCCCGCCGCGTGGGTTGAACCTGTCAGAAACTGGATACAAGACGCTTCGCGTCTTAGTGAAATGGCAAAATCAGAAGATATCCCCTCCAAAAAATCCCCCCTCCAAAAAGTTTTCGGATTGAACCTCAAACTCAAAGACCGCGAAGCGCGCGGAATTGCGGCGAATCATTGGGCGGAGCTGCGCTCCGCCCGCGAAAAAATCGGGCAAACGGACTTGAGTTCGATTCTTGAGCCGTTGTCCGGGATTGAACCGGAGACCTCGTCATTACCAATGACGTGCTCTACCAACTGAGCTACAACGGCATCTGGAACCCGATACTAGCACGTACAATCTTGCAACAAAAATCTACATGTTATTATTCACTAATGCCCCCCGAACTTGAGAAACATCCTATTAAATACATAAGAGAGAATATGGCGATAGCTGTCGGGCTCGTGCTTATCTGGCGCGGGATCTGGTACATCCTCGATGCACTTGATAAATACCTGTGGGGCGACCCGAGCCATATCATAAGCGCCACCGTGGGTATCGTGCTCGGAGTTATCATCCTCTATCTGCCGCACCACAATCTGAAAGCCCTCGAACGTCTCTAAACCACTGGATAGGCGCGTAACTCTTCGATGACCGGAGCGACCGATGTGTCGTTGATGTCTTCGGGCTTAATCTTTGTGTGTGCGAAGAGCTGACCTTCAAGTTCTTTTGCTGCCGAAACTGCCGTCTCGAAAATGTGACCTCTGTCCGGAAGATTTTCTTTCTGGGCTCGAACTACATACCTCTTCCTGCCTTCTTCGATTCGTTCACTCAGTGGCAGTACACCTCGAGGTCCAACCCTGGTGTCGGCATACTGGCATACTTTGAGTTCAAGCGATGGGGACTCGACAATTTGGGGAAGACGCGAGAACCCGGTCTTATTCATGATTTCAATAATTGGCTCCGATAATCCGATCTCATGCGCGATAGCAGCATTCACAGTGTGCTGTTCGGCACCATATTTGGCAATAAATTCTGCCTTGATGCGCTCCCAGTACTCCACGCCCTCCGGCTCTGTGAAATCCGAAAAATACGAAAGGTTAGATTTAACGATATTGCCCATGTCATGAAAAAGACACTCGAGAACTACATCTCGCTCATTTATCGGTTGCGTGAAATTATCACAGATCAACTTCCCCACCGCTGCCACTCGCAGCTGATGCAGCTGTAGGCTCGGCATTATTTTGTATGCCGTATAAATTTCTTGCGGCGTTCGCATGAAGCGTTAGTTGTCTTTGGCCTCGAGGCTAAAAAACATGCGCGAATCACTATCGAGCTCCTCGTGAAATACGCGGCGCAGGTCGGCGCTTGGATCATCGGCTTTGATGACGGCTGCCTCGCACCGCACCTGGCCGCCGGTACGGAGATCGTCCTTGGCAGCGAGGAGCAACTGCATGATGATCCGATCTTGGTGATGTGAATCCTTGAGCCAGATGCCGTCGATCATCCCGACGCCCGCTTCCCTGTTGAGCGTTAGGACGCCGATGATATTTTCCCCGTCTTTCGCGACGAGTACTGTGCCATGCGCGCTCGTCTGGAGGTGTTCGCGATACAGCTTTTCTCCTTTCACTTCGCTTCTGCGAACCTCCATATTTTTGTTCTTGCTTATGTCGAGTGCGTTATACTCCAACGACAATATGCCTCTTTCTATCTTACTGTTGAGTTCGTCTGCCTCAATAGGCTCGACATGCAAGCCCTGCGGCTGCTCTGCGGCTTGCGGTATCTTCATGTCCATGCCCGTTGATTTCTTGTCCATATCTTCCAATTGTACAGTACCTCTCACCCAATGTGGAAGGCCCTGAGTTCTAATTCTAAATGCAACACCTAAGATGTGTTGCATATGCGGGACAAAAGAGAGTTTGAACAATTAACAAACAAAAAGCGATGGAAG
>MFKV01000029.1 GCA_001781105.1 Candidatus Kaiserbacteria bacterium RIFCSPHIGHO2_01_FULL_54_36
TTACTCTGGGGATAACAGGCTGGTTTCGCCTAAGAGTCCAAATCGACGGCGAAGTTCGGCACCTCGATGTCGGCTCATCTCATCCCGGGGGTGGAGAAGCTCCCAAAGGTATGGCTGTTCGCCATTTAAAGAGGTACGTGAGCTGGGTTCAAACCGTTTTGACCGCGACAAGTAGTCGTTGTCAGTACGGTTTGAACCCCGAGGTATAGAAAACGACATCATCACGGCGGCGATATGCAGCAATGTATATCGAGAAGCTAACTAATATCGGTGAAATCCTATTCAAGTAATTGAAGGACAACACCGAGGGAAGTTCGCAGACTTCGTTGAGAAGTTGTACATTCCAACCAATCCGGTGCGCAAGTGCCGGCTGGGGAGGTTGAGCCCGATTGTTCATAAGGGCGAAACGCACAACACTGTGCGGGTGGGAAGATCGGGGGTTCTTTTGGGTCCCCCGATATAACCACACCTCCTCCTCTCAACGAAGTTTGTGAACGCCCGTAGAGACTAGATGTTAGCCATCCCGAGATTTTCGAGGGATGAAGGTATAGTCCAATGCACACAGTAATGTGTGAAAAGTCCCGCTATTGCAGATGGCTGGATGAATACATGCGTGAGACAGGTTGGTCTTAATCTGCTGTAGGCGTTGATTCTTGAGGGGACTCTGGTCTAGTACGAGAGGACCGATCGGAACTGACCTCTGGTCTGGGGGCTGTACCACCAGGTGCACCGCCCCGTAGCTATGTCGGGAATTGATAACCGCTGAAAGCATCTAAGCGGGAAACTAACCCCAAGATAAGGAATCGTTTGAGGCTCGTGGGAGATGACCACGTTGATAGGCGCCAGGTGGAAGCGCAGTAATGCGTGTAGCCGAGGCGTACTAATCCGCCGACAGAACTCTTGAAAGGAATTTTGGGAGTCGCGTTATTTGTTTTCTGTTTTTCTTGATTTGTCGCCTTCAGTTTTCAGCGATCAGATCGCTGATCTTGGACCTTGAAAATTTTGTTCTGGTGCTTTGGCGGAGGGGTCACACCCGTTCTCATTCCGAACACGGCAGTTAAGCCCTCCTGCGCCGATGGTAGTCGAAAGGCAAGAGTAGGTCAGCGCCAGAACAAAGTTTTCAAATGATTGCACCCAAGGCCGCTAGGTCTTGGGTGCGTTCTTGTCGGGCACCACGGGGGCGATCTCTGCGCCGGCTTTGACCTGTCCCACCTGGTTGTCAGCATTGAACTTTTTCCAGTCAACCGAGACGAGCAGCAGGACCAAACCAATTCCCAGAAGGCCACAGATCAGGACCTTGTCTTCGGTCGTAACGACCCATAGCTCGACGCGCCACTGCCACCAGAGCGTGAGCATGCAGATAAAGCCCGTGAGCATGAGGATTGCTCCGCAGAACCTACACCACCCTCTTTTGGACATGAGCGTTCTCCTTCCGACCAGCATACTGTCGCTACCTGGTGTTCGTGTCAATGCGAGCTCGATGGCTTATAATCTTCCTTATGTCCTGGGCATCGCGAAGGAGAGTTGCGTACGCAACTGGCGTTATTGTTTTCTTTGCTGTCCTGTTCGGCGTCCCGCTTTCATATTGGTATTTCACCTTGCCCGAGACGTGCATCGACGGGATCCAGAACCAAGACGAGACTGGAGTAGACAAGGGTGGAATATGCCCCGTCCTCGACGAAAGCGCACTACAGCCGCACGCGAGCCTGTGGGCACGATCGTTCCGGGTGCGAGACGGTTCGTATAATGCCGCCGCCTACATCCAAAACCCCAACCAAAATGCCGGTGTCGCAGTCGCGCACTACCGATTTGGTCTCTATGATGCGCAAAATATTTTGATCGCAGAGAGAGAGGGCAGCATGTTCATCATGCCGGGATCTATAACCCCGGTCTTGGAATCACGCATCGACGCGGGCAATCGTATCGTAGGCCGTACGTATTTTGAATTTATGGAACCCTTGAAGTGGGAGAGGATGAAAAACAACGCACTTCCACTCGCGGTTACCAACAAAGAGATCACAAATACCTTCGCGGCGCCGAGATTGACCGCGATAGCGCGAAATAGCTCCGTTGCACCTATCGCCGATATCTCATTCGTCGCAGTCATATTCGACCCTGCGGGCAATGCCTTTGCAGCCTCAGCAACGACACTTTCTCGTCTGGGCGCGGACGAAAGCTCTGAGATCGTATTTACCTGGCCCGATCCATTCGCCATACAATCCGGTCGGATCGACATCATACCGCTCGTTGCCCCCACCGTTGTGCCTGTCGCACAACATTGACCGTATGCCCGGCAGGACAATTTGGTATAGCCTTGGTTGTAGTTTTGTGCACCGAGATTTGTTTCAGTTGCTAAAGCAACATACATCCGTTTTGGTCAACGCGACAACGGCAGAAACAATACCAAATTGTACTAGCCGGGTATGATTTCTGCGCTGCGGGCAGCCCAAGAGCGAGCCAGGCTTTTCTCGCATATAGATTGGTTCCTCTTCGCAAGCGCGCTCGCTATTTCGCTTCTGGGGCTCGTCACGATGCGCTCTTTCTCTGTTGAGAACTCGTTTTTTGACAAACAAATGATATGGATCTGCATCTCGATCGCGTGCTTTTTCGCAGCAAGCATTCCGGAATATCATTTCCTACGCCGCACGCCTGTTATCACCAGCCTTTTCATTATTACCACCGTATCGCTTGCCCTCATCTTTCTTTTTGGAGCATTCGTAAAAGGCGCGCAAAACCGATTTAATCTCGGCTTTCTTTCGGTACAACCATCGGACCCTGCGAAGCTCTTGCTCGTTCTCATGCTCGCGAAGTACTTCGCACGCCGGCATGTCGAAATAGCCGCGGTCAAGCACATCCTCGTTTCGGGAGCGTATGCGCTTGCGCTTTTCATCCTTATCTTTTTCCAACCGGACTTTGGCTCGGCGATCATTATCGGAAGTATCTGGCTTGGCATGGTTCTTGCCGCCGGTATTTCTTGGAAGCACCTTGCGGCTCTTTTCATTGCCGCAATTGTGGTGACGACAGGACTCTGGCAATACGGCCTTCAGCCGTATCAGAAGCAGCGCATCCTCACGTTCATTCATCCACTCACCGACATTCAGGGGACCGGATACAACGCCTACCAATCTACGATCGCCGTTGGCTCGGGCGAGTGGCTAGGCAAAGGCATTGGCTACGGCACGCAATCGAAGCTTCGATTCTTGCCGGAATACCAAACTGATTTCATTTTTGCAGCATTTGCAGAAGAGTGGGGATTCATCGGCGTCGTTATCCTCTTTGGGCTTTTTGCCGTCCTTATACTGCGCACACTTGCGATCGCGGGGCACGGCGCAGACAACTTTGACATGCTTTTTGGTATCGGCATCGCCGCCTACTTTATGGCGCAATTCACGGTGCATGTGGGCATGAACATGGGGCTTTTGCCCATTACTGGCACAACGCTCCCGCTCATGAGCTATGGCGGTTCGCACTTAGTGACGGAATATGTAGCGCTCGGTATTCTGATGGGGATGCGCCGCCACGCGCGCTCCTCTATCCAGGCGCGCGACGAGACGGAGATCGTCGGCACCCTTTAGCGGCCTGCCTCCTGCCCGCGCAGGCGGGGCGCAGTCCGGTACAGCATAACTGTTTTCTCGATCATTTCATCTAGTGGGTACTGTGCTTTGGCTGGGAAGAGCTCGGTTTCAGACCTGTCGCGCATGGTTTCAATGATTGCTTCGGCGAGCGCTTGCGGATCAGCAGGGGAAACGGCACGCACATGTTGCGCCTGTTCGACAAACTCTGGATTTACCGCGGTCGTTGTAACTATCGGCAGTCCTGCGGCAACGGCTTCAAGGAGCACGTAGGGCATACCTTCTTTTATCGATGGAAGAATGAATAGGTCGAACGCAGGCAGATACGTTGATGCCTCGGGAATAAATCCGGCCAAAAAGACCCGATCAACGACATCGAATTCTCGGATAGTTTTCTCAAGATCCGCACGCAATTCGCCGTCGCCGAAGACTATGTGCACAAACTCAATTCCTTGGCTCTTGAGCTCGGCCGCAGCTTCGACCGCATATCGGAGGCCTTTGTTGCGTGTGAGCTCAGCGATCGTGACGAAACGAGGCCACCCCTCACGCGCTTCCTGGAGAATGGTATGGCCCTTGATAAATTCCCATGCCTCATTCCGAGATACAAAATCTGGTTTTTGGATACCGATCGGAATGTAGGTGATCTTTTTCGAAAGGCGCCACATTTGCTTGCCCAATGTTTCATCGATCTTTGAGACGACGATGGTGACATGGCTCAAAATTGCCGTATGCCAGCTGAGAAAGTAAATAAGTTTCCGGATAAGTAGGCCGCGCTCTTCTTTGAAGGGCCACCCGTGAACAGTAAAGATTATTTGTGGCACCAAAAGGATGCGCGCGGCAAGCGCGCCGAGAGATGCTGCCTTTGAGCTATTGAGGTGCACGACGTCTGGCCGCACTCGCCAAAATAGTACAAGGATCTGGAAAAAGCTTGCGATGTCTGAAATAAGCGCTATATCTCTCCCCAGAAAAGGAATGTGCTTGGTCGGGATGTTTGCGCTTTCAAGCATTTCTACCAGCTTTCCTCGCTCGCCAAATGCGACGATGGGCTCAAACTTCTCGCGCGGAAGGTGTGTTGCGAGGTCGAAGACGTACCGTTGCGCTCCTCCATAGGTGGCTTTCGTGATGAGGTACAACACCTTTTTTCTGGCCCCCCAAGGGGACTGCGATTTGTCCCGAATCGCTTCGCTCTTCGACAAATCGGGAGCTTGTTTCATAGCTAATTTAGTGTAATGATACCCGATATGTCGCTGGTCCCCAAGCGGGAGTACGTCGTTCTTCTCGCGGGTGACATGGTAGTCTTTGCCATCTCGTTGTGGATCACGCTCGCGGTCCGCTACGCAGCGCCCCCTTCCGCAGAATTCTTCAAACTGCACCTCACTCCTTTTGCGTTTCTCTTTGCCGCATGGGTCGTCGTCTTTTTTCTCGCCGGCCTCTACGGACGCCATACACGGCTTTTTCGAAGCCGCCTTGCCGCGACCATCCTCTATACGCAGATCATCAACATGGCGCTCGCTGCGCTCTTTTTCTTTTTCATTCCTGCGTTCGGACTTGCGCCAAAAACTATCCTCGTTCTCTATCTCGCCGTTTCTTTTATGCTCATTTTCCTCTGGCGCGTCGGCTTATATCCGCATCTGCGCAGCCGCCGGAGGCTCAAAGGTGTCTTAATAGCCTCAGGCCCCGATGCGCAGGCGCTCGCGCAAGAGATAAGCGCTGATGCGCGCTACCCATTTGCATTCGAGTACATCATAGATACGGCGCATGCGCCCTCGCATGAAGTGATCCAGCAGGCATGCCGTGTGGCCGAAGAAGACGACGTGACGTTCCTCGTCGTTGATTTCTCTGACAAGGCCGTGGCTGCGGCGCTTCCCATTATCTACGACGCGGCATTCCACAAACACCGCTTTGCTCTTATTGACGCAGCAGAACTCTACCAAGAAGTATTTGAGCGCGAGCCACTTTCTCTCATTACCTACGAGTGGGTGCTTGGGAACGTAAGCGCGTCCCGCATGTACGATGTCGTGAAGCGGGGCATTGATATCGCCTGTGCGCTTGTCGGGGCAGTGCTCTCTCTTGTGTTCTACCCATTCGTTATCCTTGCTATCAAACTCGACGATGGTGGGAATGTGTTTATCGTTCAAGAGCGTGTCGGGAGATTCCAGAAACCAATCCGCATCATTAAATTTCGCAGCATGAGTGGCAATGATGAAGGCAATTATGGAAGCAGTGGAAAGACCAAGCTTAAGGTCACGCGCGTGGGCTACTGGCTGCGGATACTGCGCATCGATGAATTTCCGCAGTTGTGGAATGTCCTTAAAGGAGATCTTTCGCTCGTCGGTCCGCGGCCCGAGCTTCCTTCGCTTGCGGCTCAATACAGCGCCCGCATTCCGTACTACAACGCCCGCTACCTCGTCGCACCGGGGCTTACCGGTTGGGCGCAGGTGCGGCACGATCGCGATCCGCACCATGGCACCGATATCGCCGAGACCAAGACCAAGCTCTCCTTTGATCTCTACTACCTAAAATCGCGGTCGCTCCTGCTCGACCTCTTTATCATGCTTCAAACTGTGCGTATTTTCGTGACCGCCCGCGGCTCATAGCAACGTCCGTTTATCCCCGCTCCTTCTTCCGGGACATCGGAGAAGCCCCATAATAAGGGAGTGAATTTGAAGCCGCATACGCGTGGTGGTTTTGTCTTTCATATTGCAATAATCGCAGCATTCATTGTCCTCGCCATTGATTCGGAAGCTATTAAGAGCGATCCTATGGCACTTGTCGCGCAAGCCACCCAAGCTGCGCAGGGTGGGATCGACGGCCAAAATGAGACTGCCAAGGATCGTTGCAACAACGGCTACATATTTGAAAATAAGAAAAACAAAACACCCGAGAATAAAGCCCGCGGCCACTTGCGATTCTCCGAAGATGTGTACAAAGAGCGCGTTGCCGCGTATTCCGCGAGCCCAGATCCAAGCGTGCGTGATACTGCGGATGCGCGCGCTCGCACTGAAGTACAGAACGAAATACGCACTGGTAAGTTGTGCGACGGGCATACAATGTGCGGCTCGCTCTTTTATCAGGATAATGAAGGAAACGATAAAATTGTGTGCTCAAATCGCTGCAACCGCAGCCAGTGCGGCAACAAGCTTGCTGACCTCCGGCAAAAGATCGGATACAACGCTGGCCGCAATTTAGTCGAAAACATTTTGAAAACCGACGAAGGAGTAGATCGCAATTTGCCACAATGGACACTCGACAATCCGCGCGGCGCCGCAAAAATGATTGATGCCTATCTGGATGACTCCGCGCGTTCTGAGGGGCTAGATAGGACGATGAATCTCAACTTGGGTGATAGCCTTGGGAAATCGCGGCCAGCGAACCAAGACATCATCGAGTACGGGCGAACAATTCTTCCGATAGAGGACACCGCCCCGCCGCCGTTGCAATACAATTCCGGACAGATACCCGGAGCAACACAGCAGTACTTACTAGGGGTGCCTCCTATAGAAAACAATGAGGGAACAGGCTACGTGCCCCCGATGGCATCGGGGGAAATACCGGGCTACTACGATATGGCAATGGCTCAACCCAGCACTTTCAACGCTACCAACCCAGAAAATCCTGTCATTTTGGCAAGTTATCAAGCTGGGAGAGGCGAGGAGCAACCACAAGCTAGCCGTTCCGAGGATTGGGCAGGGGTGGGTTCGGTAGACGCGCTGGCAAACCAAGGATTACCTGTTGCAGATGGACAGTGGACAGAGCCGATATCGCCACCAGATCCATCAACAAGAGATGAGAGGTTGGCTTCATTTGCCACATGGCGAGCCCAGGAAATCATTGAAACGTTACGAGCGCCAAATACAGCCATGGGGGGAGTAATCGTTGAAGATCCTCTGGGCGAAATCATAGCGCGCACTCCAGACGAACCGATCGAGGGAAAACGTTTTGTCGAAATACCGAGAGAGAATCTTCAGAACTTACATACGCAGATCTATAATAATGTGTACAACGTGTATGCGAGCGATTCGACGCTACCCGCGCAAGCAACTGACTGGCGATTTGGGGCATTTATCGCACCAAGTTCGCAGCTCGGAGCGACGTACGAGCAGATGGACGACCAGGGGAATCGGGTATTCATGCTGCCTGCTGGCCAGTATGATATGTCGAGAATAGGTCTTGCTGCCCCTCTCGTCGAGGGGATACCGGGCTCTTATGGAGCCAGTACCGTGTATGACGATCAAGGGCGCATTGTAGGTCACAGTACCCCGGTCCAACAGAATTTCACGCTGCTGGAAGTCCGGCCGTACACTTATCCTTCTCCTACAGCGCCAAATCTGGTGCCGTCGTACCCACCGCTCGAATACCAACCGATACCCGACTATCCTTCAGGAATGGGAGAGGCACTCGCGCTCTCGCAAGCTCTTCCGTTCGCGGATCACCGATGGCCGGACCATTCTTCTTTTGCAGCTTCACAACCGCTTACTTACTCTCCACTGTTTGGACTTGAAGTAAGGCGTGAGTTGCCACAGATAAACAGCTCCTGGACTCTGCGGCGATTTAGATAATCTAGTGATTCCGAAACAAGGGTCAGTTGTGTACAATGTCATTATGAAGAAAGTGGTGGTTACCGGAGGGGCGGGGTTCATTGGGTCCCACATTGTTGCAGCGCTCCTGAAGGAGGAGCGCGAAGTACACGTGATAGACAACTATGCGGCCGGGAAGCTTCCTGGCCGCATTCACGACGGGGCTACCTATCATGAGATGGATATTCGCAATACTGAGAAGATCCAGGAGATCTTCGCGGGAGCTGATGTGGTCTTCCATACCGCAGCCGTCCCGCGTGTGCCGTATTCTATCGAGCACCCCGTAGAGACAACCGACGTAAATATCACAGGCACTGTCTCAGTGCTCACAGCAGCAGCGCGCGCCAAAGTCCGCCGAGTCGTGTATTCGTCCTCGGGCTCTGCCTCGGGCGAGCAAACGGTCCTACCACTTTCGGAAGATCTACCCGTCAATCCCGTCAATCCCTACGGATTGCAGAAATATGTAGGAGAGCTTTTCGCAACAATGTGGCCCAAGATCTACCGTGTTGAGACCGTGAGCCTAAGGTATTTCAACGTGTACGGTCCTGGGCTCGATCCCACCGGTCCATACGCACTTGCGGTGGGGGCATTTTTGCTTGCGCGAAAAGAAAATCGTCCGCTCACCATTTTCGGCGACGGGACGATCACTCGCGATTACACGCACGTAAGCGACATCGTGCACGGTAATATGCTCGCAGCAGAAAGTCCGACTGTAGGCAAGGGTGAGGTGATCAATCTCGGCGCCGGACGCAATGTAACGATCCAGCACCTCGCCGAGCTCATAGGTGGCGAGATCACGTACGGCCCACCCCGCATCGAAGCGCATGACTCGCAAGCAGATAACAGAAAGGCGAAAGAATTGCTCGGCTGGGAGCCGACGATTAAACTGGAAGACGGCATTGCCGCACTTAAAAAAGAATACGGCCTCGCATGACAGCGAACATTGTAGACGGCAAAGCGATCGCAGAGAGCATCTACACGGACTTGAAGCCGAAATTCGCGAGGCTCCCTGGCCGGGCAGGCGGCCGTAAGATAAAACTTGGCATTCTCGTCGTGGGGCACAATGCCGTGACCGAATCCTTCGTCGGCATCAAGACTCGCAACGCCGAGGCGCTCGGGGTCGAGATGATACGTGTCAACGTCCCCGGCACGAGCGATATGGGAAAGATCGAACAGGCAGCGCAGAGGCTTGTGGATACGACCGATGCCGTCATCATCCAGCTCCCGCTGCCCCCCACCGTTGATACCAACCAAATTCTCGCCGCCGTGCCTCTTGAGAAAGATGTGGATGCGCTCAATCCAAACGTTGCAGAAGAAGAACGGCGTGTACACGCCCCAGTGGCCCTTGCCGTTGTCGAGATCCTCAATCGTTCGAATGTAAAAATAGAAGATGCGCATACGGTCGTTGTGGGGGCCGGAAGACTTGTGGGCAAGCCCGCCGCATGGCTTCTCAAGAGCTTGGGAGCCCAAGTCTCCATGTTTACCCTCGAAGAAGGTTCGATAGAAGATCTCAAAGATGCGGGTATCGTCGTTTCGGGCGCCGGCAATCCCGGATTCATCAAACCGGAGCATTTGAAAAGAGGCGTCGCACTCATCGACGCCGGAACGAGCGAACTCAACAAGAAAATAGCGGGGGACGCCGATCCCGCGTGCGCCGAAGTTGCTTCCGTCTTCACACCCGTCCCCGGCGGCGTCGGCCCAGTCGCTGTCGCCATGATCTTCAAAAACCTATTTGATTTAGTCGAGAGTACTAGGTAAACCCCGTTAGATATTTTGAATAGATATTCTACGGAGTTGAATAGTGTTATCTAACGGGGTAAACTGCTGCTTTATGTGGCAAACGCGGGCGATTGCGCTCATTATCCTAGTTGTCGGAGCCGGCATTGGCTGGTGGACCCACAGTTCGCAAACCAACGCGACACGCCCATTCAAGCTCGGGCTCGATCTCTCAGGAGGCACCCAGCTCGTGTATCGCGCAAACCTCGACGCGATCAAAGGAAGCGACGTTGCCGACTCGATGGCGAGCCTTCGCGATACCATCGAACGTCGGGTCAATCTCTTCGGCGTCTCTGAGCCCATCGTACAGACGGAGCATGCAGGCACGCTCGCTGGGTCGCCTGAGGAGCGCCTCCTCGTCGAGTTGCCGGGAGTCACTGATACGCAAAAGGCGATCGAGCTCATCGGACAGACTCCGGTGCTGGAATTCAGGATGCTCAAAGCGGGTGTCGATCAGACTGCAGTTGCATCTTCGACCATCAACGAGCTTTTCGAGCCCGCGGCAATTACCGGCAAAGATCTAAAGAGCGCGGAGCTCCAATTCCAGGGCGGAGCTGGGGCACTGAACGAGCCAGTGGTCGTCCTTCATTTCGATTCTGAAGGCGCACGAATTTTCGCCGAGCTGACCAAAAATAATGTAGGCCGCGCCTTCGGCATGTTCCTCGATGGAGTGGCTATATCTGTTCCCGTGATCCGTGAAGCAATCCCCGATGGTACGGCGGTCATATCCGGTGGATTTACTCCGGAAGAAGCAAAAGAGCTTGCGCGCAACCTCAACTATGGCGCGCTGCCAGTCCCTATTGAACTTATCTCCACGCAGACTGTTTCCGGCACGCTTGGTGACGAAGCCGTGCGAGACGGAATTATGGCGGGGATATGGGGGATCTCTGCTGTTGTGCTATTCATGATCCTTTGGTATCGCTTACCGGGTCTTCTTGCGGGCTTTGCGCTCCTGCTCTACATCATCGTCGTTCTCGCGCTCTTCCAGCTGATCCCGGTCACGCTCACTGCAGCGGGCATTGCCGCATTCATCCTCTCCATCGGCATGGCAGTGGATGCCAACATCCTTATTTTTGAACGCACTAAAGAAGAGTTACAGGGCGGGAAAAACACTTCGGATGCCATTCGGGAGGGATTTGCCCGCGCGTGGCCATCCATTCGCGACTCGAACATCTCGTCCATGATAACGGCGGTTATTCTTTTCTGGTTCGGCACCTCGCTCATCAAGGGTTTCGCGCTCGTCTTTGGGCTCGGTGTCTTGGTCTCTATGCTGACCGCGATCTCCGTTTCCCGCACCTTCCTCTTCGCACTCGGCATTGATGCGAGAATCGGCTTCTCACGATTTCTTTTCGGCAGCGGTCTCAAATCATAGGTATGTTCATCGTCAAACACAGGAACGTTTTCTTTGCCATTTCTGGAGCCATCACGCTCGCTGCACTCGTATCACTTTTCGCTTTTGGGTTGCACCTCGGGTTGGATTTTACCGGAGGCACTTTGGTGCAAGTGACGTATCCGGCAGGAAGGCCAGCGCCGCAGGCACTCTCGGCGTCGTTGGACGCAGCAGGTTTCAGGGGATACTCGCTGCGCGAGGCGAACACAAACGATTATGTGCTGCGTGCGGGCAATATGACGCCAGAAATGCGAGAAGCACTGCCCCAGACGCTTTCGGTAGGAGGCGCCTCGCTGGCTAGTGTGGCACAGCTTACCGAGGTAGGCCCGACCATCGGGACCGAGTTGCGTAATAAGGCGCTTATCGCACTCGGGCTCGTTTTGCTCTGCATCCTTCTTTTTATCGCATTCGCGTTCCGCAAAGTCTCCCAACCGGTTTCTTCGTGGCGGTATGGCCTTATCGCGCTTATCACGCTCTGCTTCGATATGATAGTGCCGGTCGGCTTCTTCGCCTTCCTTGGATATTGGGTCGGGACACAGGTGGATGCGCTCTTCGTCACTGCAGTACTCACCATCCTCGGGTACTCGGTCCACGACACCATCGTGGTGTTTGACCGGACGCGTGAGAATCTCCAGATCAATCACGATCGCAACCGCAAAGAGGATTTCGCGGAAACAGCCGGCCGGGCCCTCGGCCAAACGCTGGTGCGCTCCACAAATACCTCGCTCACGACCGCGCTCGTACTTTTGGTACTTTGCGTGCTCGGCCCAGAGTCCACGCGCTATTTCGCCCTCACTCTTCTCGTCGGCATCATAGCCGGCACCTACTCATCCATATTCTTGGCAACACCGCTTCTGGTTGCAGTCGAGCGTTGGCGAGGTGGGAAGAAAAAATAGCAGCGCTTGCTGTTTATATAAAAAACGGACGGACGGCTACCTTAAGGCTGCCGTCCGTCACGAATGTTGCACATCAGCTCAAGCTCAACTCAGCAGTTGAGCTCACGTCGCGTAGTCGCCACAACGGCTGAGCCGGATGGAAAAACCATCTTAACGTTGGCTGCTCTCGCCGCACGACCAACCACTCTAACTTGAGCCAAGTTGGTGTTGTTGGTGGCAAGTACCACCAATTGAATGTCATCCAATACCGGGCGTTCATTCCCAGCATGAATAACGACCTCAACTCCAACTGCTTCGAGTTCGATCGTCACTTTTTCCGCATCGAACCCCTCATCTGGAGGCACGATGAGTGCGCGAGAGTGGCACACGCACTGTCCGGTGGCATCAGATTTTGCTGCTGCTGCGGGCAGGAAGACAGGTTGATTTGCCTTGGGTGCGAACATGACAGTCTAGCTCCACGTTGGGGTGGTTAGGGGGTGATATGCAAGCTGTGAAAGAGCTCTGCAAGCTCTTTCACAGCTTGCATCAGGTCGCTTCATTGCGGCCTGCGATTTGGGTTCTGTCGGAGCCAGAGCACAAATCGCGGGCTACAAACAGAAAGCCCCTCCTCGGAGGGGCTTCTGGTTTGGCTGCGTTTAGTTTCTTACGCGCACCGGCACAGGCACCCTCCTCGGGACTCCAAAAAAGAAGAAAAAGAATGCCTGGAAAATCGAACCTTTACTCATACGTCGATACTAGCCCCATGGCGATTTCCTGTCAATCCCCATATTCATGAAAAGAAAAGGCGTCCCGTGGGTGGCGGGGCGCCTTGGAATTCCAGCGTAGGATACTTCAGAAGCAGCCCTGTTTGCTGTCCAGTGAGGTCAACGTCTCGCGGAGCGCTGCCTGCTCGTTCAGATCGAGCGTAAGGAAGTACGCGCGCGCCGCGCACCCTTTCTCAGTGATCGGGTTTTCGACGAAGAGCGCCGCAAAATCCGTATCGATCCGAGCGAGGGCCTTGTTTGCCTGGGCAACGACATGGGCCGTGTACCCGGGACTTTGTGCAAGATAGGAATACGACATGGTTGCCTTCTCACTTGTGCGTGATGTTACAGAAGCGATAGCCGCATTGTGAAAGCACGGTATCTATTGTCCTACTGAGCCTTTCGCGATCCGAGATACCGCGCGGTCCGTTGCCAACGGTCACGAGGACTATCGTATTGGATCTCACGGTCCCGTTTTTGGGCACGAAGATGGCTGGATGCGGTTCAATAGCTCGCCTCAATGAGCGTTTTACGAGACCGCGGTCGCCGCCGCTGATGTTGTCTATGAGAAGTCTCATGCGCCTCTCCGATTGCAGGTTGATTGTGAAAGAACAAAAGAGCTTGCGGGGCTCTTCTGTTCCGGTTGTTACTCCAAAACAAAAACCGCCCTCATGGCACAAATACGATTTGTGCAATAAGGGCGATTCTTTGCGAGCTTTGCTCGCCAGACAGACGCGGTGCCACCTTACTTTTGTCTCTCACCAGCTCCGCAGATGCGACACTGGTTATCTCTGTTACGGGAGAGCCCGGATTGCCACTCGTGCAGCAACCTCCTCATCCTCCTACGCCAAGGCTTCGAAGGACAAGCCGGCCCCAACCCCCGCTTGCGCGAGGAACCGGCTCAATGGATGTAACTATCGTGAGTGTAAACGATGGGCATGGTTAGTCAATATGGCCGTTGACGGAAATGGATGCGTTGTATAGAATATTTCCATGAGCCGACAGGGTACGATTATTACCATCATTAGCGCCTCCAAGCGGGAGATTTTGAGCTAGGTTCAGCAAAACAAAACTCAAAAGGCCTCCCGCAAGGGAGGCCTTTTTCGTGAATCGGGATTAGTTCGCCAGAGTGAATTGATCCCGGACTGCGAGTCCGGATTGTACAAACTGCGTACCAGCGCAACAGCTCTTCGAGGTCCAACAATGGCAATCAGGCCCGACGACTCCTCAATGCTTCCTCCGCACGTTGGCATCTGCGGCAACGACCCGCACGCGGCTCGTTCCCGTCCGAATCCTGCATCAGCGGAACAGTCAACGCTCGCCGCAAACCCACAATTGCAGGCTGCGGATGGTGAGACCGTGGAGAAATCCAAGTCCGGAATATCGGATGTGAAGCCACGCAATCTCGGTCCGTGTAGGCCGGGTTCCGGGATCCCGAAGTACTTCAGCGGGATCTGACCCTCGTTTGTCCAGTTGTGTGAGGATCAAATGCCACCGGCGCGTATTTTGCCGGTGGCGTTTCTTTTTATAAAAAACCAACCCCGGACGGCACACGCCATCCGGGGAGGAGATCATAACCGCAGGGTTCAGTACCTGCGCCTGCTGTCAAGGTTGCCTCCCGGATCCGAGGGGTCCGGGACCTCGCGGAGCTGGCGCCGCCGCCGTTGCGACCTGCCCTGGGGCCGCGCGTTGACAGGTGCAGCGTCCGCCTGCTTTGGCGAACTGCCTTCTGCCTGCTGCTGGTCACTACCGAGGGGAGCGCCTCCCTCGTTTCGCGTGAGGGCAACGGAGCTGTCGAATGGCTCGTGCCCAGTTAAAGTGCTCGGATCTCGATTCATGAGTGCCGTCCTTGGTTGGGTTATGGGTTCCGATTTGTACTTCGCCTTGTACGCTGGCGACTAGGCAGGGAGAGCGGAATCATCCGATCTCGCTACCTAGAATCTGATTCGACTTGCGCGGAGCAGGTTCTATGTAACGAAACCGGCCCCTCTTGCGAGGGGCCGGTTTGTTTGTTTTGTTGCGGGAATACTAGGCAACAGCCCCTCGGAGACTAGAGAGACTAAGAAGGAGACCGTTTACCTGTGAGCTGATGCTCATGGACCCAACCTATCCAATTCGAGAGACCGTGTCAATAGATTCGATGCCAATAACGTTTTGACTTTGCCACGATTTTTCAGTATAATTCCAGCGCACAAGAAAGTCCGCTGTGGGCTTTTGAAGCAACTGCACATTACGGAGGCTGTAAAGCAATGGTGGATTCCAACCACGAGCTCCGAGGACGGCCGGCGCGATCAGCGCCGCCAGTCTTCCCACCTGACAAGCTGGAGGACCTGATCACCATCCAGCACCCGCACAAAGCGGAGCCATGTAGGCTTCGTGCTGGTCGGCAGGCCCAAGCGTGGGCATGGTACAGCGTGACGGGAGAGAACCCCAACCGTTGTGAATTCGTCTTTGCGAGCAGCCCATCGGCTGCAGCAAGGCTCGAGAAGGCGGCCGGGGATGCCTCGAAGATCGGCGAGGGCCCGGAGTTTACGCTGATCCAGTACTGGCTGCCCGACGGGAAGAGCGTGATGCTCGTGTTCCCTCCCGGATCGTGATCCAGGCGCCTGATTCGGTCGGGCGTCTGATAAAGAGCTGCCGCGCGTTGTGTATCCGCGGCGGCTCTTTTCTATTGTATGACGAAGAACGACTTGGCTATCTAGGTGAACTCTTGTATATACAATAGATGAAACGGATCCTCGTTCTTCAATCACGCACCTCTGAGCGCGGTATCGAGCGCGAGCGTGCGAATTTCACTCGCGCCGCGCAAGGCGCCGCGGAGCTGACGTTCCTTTCATCCGTCGATGAGAAGCTCTCGTGGACGAATCCGGATGAGCTGCTGCGGGAGTATGACGGCATCATATTCGGCGGATCGTCGGATTTCGATTTCCACGGCGGACGCAATGAGAGGGACCCAGCACGCCTCATGTCCATGATCGTTCTCTCTCGTGCCAAAAACATCGTCGCGCATGCCCGCGCCGACGGCCTGCCGATCCTTGGCGTGTGCTTCGGGCATCAGCTCATCGCCCAGATGCATGAGGGCGGAGTGAGCAACGACACAGCGCAAAGCAAGTTTGGCTCCTACGGCGTGCAGCTTACCGAAGCCGGGAAAAGCGCTGTGCTCTTTGGCAGCCTATCTGAATCGTTCTTTGCTCAGTATGCGCACAAAGACAGTGTGACCGATCTTCCTGAGGGTGCCACGCTTCTTGCGACAGGCTCCGCATGCCGTTTCTCTATCCTTCGCTATGGAAGCAGCATCTATACGACGCAATTCCATCCCGAATCAGAGCGCATGGGCTCCATGGAGCGTTTCCACGAATCTCCCGAAGCCTCGCAGATCATCCAGCTCTGGCTAGAAAAAATTGTGAGAGGGGGATAACAGCGGTATTTGAATAATACGGGCGTACAATGAAAGCGGTACAGCATCCACGGCCAGAGCCTGTCACGGGCGCCCGGCTTAAAGAGCGGGTAGAGAATGGAACCCGGGAGAAAAGTTTCGGAAATTCCCAGCGGCAGGTTGACCCCAGATCTTGCCCTAAAGTCTGAGATGAATAGCCACTGAAGGCTCACGGATGCAATTTACGCGTGCCATTCTCGGGTTGAGAAATGGCACGCTCTTTTTTCACCTGTCTGCAGATAGGCAGGCTTGACGCGTATGGATAGGTGCGTATACTGTCTCGACCATCGCTCCTGATGGCTTGTCTGGGTCGCACTCGTTGACCCTACATACTTGACCCCAAAAATAGGGGGAGGGAGCTGATGCACCGAAATACCTTATGAAAGACTTCGGACGAACATTGAAAACTGAATATCGATTCGTATCAAATTCTGTAGCGGAATTTGGTACGAAGCATAACCAAATAAAATTGGTAAGAAACACACACAAGCACAAGCAAGCAACTAAGTAGAAACAGTCCCGACGCGCAAGCGGTCGGGATCCCGACTGAAACGTCGGGATAAAATTCCAAGTAACAAGACAGGAAAAAGAGGATATACATTCTTTTGTTCCGTCCATCCTAAGAAAAGAGTAATATCAAATTCGTAAAAGAATTTAGCTCGTCTGGCCCTCGCGCGATTAATTTCAAACGACGCCCGGGTGAGAAAAATTTCTCTTTTACTTAGAGTTTGATCCTAGCTCAGGGTGAACGCTGGCGGTATGGATAAGGCATGCAAGTCGAACGGCCAATTAGCAATAGTTGGGACCCGTGGCAGACGAGGTAGTAACACGTAGGAACGTCCCCCAAAGTCGGGCATATTCCGTCGAAAGACGGTGCAATTCCCGATGGTCCCGTAAGGGTAAAGATTTATCGCTTTGGGAGCGGCCTGCGTAATATCAGCTAGTTGGTGAGGTAATGGCTCACCAAGGCTATGACGTTTAGG
>MFKV01000030.1 GCA_001781105.1 Candidatus Kaiserbacteria bacterium RIFCSPHIGHO2_01_FULL_54_36
CTTCCATCGCTTTTTGTTTGTTAATTGTTCAAACTCTCTTTTGTCCCGCATATGCAACACATCTTAGGTGTTGCATTTAGAATTAGAACTCAGGCACATACTCTCGATATCGATACATGCCTTATTCGGGCGAATAAGTCTTATATAGAGAAGTGGAGTGAGAAATCCACACGAGCGGCGCTCAATTCCTGCGGAACATGGTATATATGCACTCATGATGACTGGGACGTCCGAAGCTATCTTCGATCGATTCTCGTTGGCAATGGCTGTTGCAGCTTTCCTGCTGATTGCGCTCCCCTCTTTTGCGCACGCTTCATCGTCCCTCGTCTGGGGCGATCAAAATGGTGGGACGCCGACGCAGATCGAGATCTTCGATGGCGGCACGTATGCCGTGCCGCTCAACACCCCCGCGCCCGCGTATATCGTCCCTTCTCTTTTGATCTTTGGCCCGGTAAGCGCAACGCTCTACCGGATTATGGGCCCTGCCGAGGCGCCCGTGCGCGAGGAGATCGCAAGCCTTGGCTTCCAAAACCCCGATGGCGACCCGCTTGTCTCCTGGCCTGCCGCAGGGTCATACGAGCTTGACGTAGCCGAATTCGGGGCGCCGATCCTGAATTTCGAGGAGAAACTCAAGCGGTGGCTCGCGCGGCTCTTTTTTGCCGACATCGCGTACGCCCAGTTTGGCCCCTCTGACCCAACAGTTGTCGAGACCCTGCACTTCACGATAGAGGACGCTGCTTCGAACACGCTTGATCCCGTCATCATCATTCCCGGAATCCTTGGCTCGGCACAGCACAACGGCGAATGGCTCATCGACCCCATCACGCATGCCTACGACAATCTCATAGACACGCTCATTGCCAACGGCTACGAAAAAGACGTTACACTCTTCCCTTTTCCGTATGAGTGGCGCTTTTCCAACAGAACGACCGCGACTTTGCTCGACGAAAAAATAAACGATATCAAAGATGTTTGCGATTGTGACAAAGTCGACATCGTCGCGCACTCCATGGGCGGTCTCGTCGCGAGGCAGTACATCCAGTCAGATGATTACGATGGCGACATCGATCAACTCATCTTCCTCGGCACCCCGCATCTTGGCGCACCCAACGCCTACTTAATGTGGGAAGGGGGCGAAGCCGGGACAGAGTTCAAAGATAAGCTATTGCGGGAAGTTCTTAAAATCGAGGCGCGGAAAAAAGGATACTCCACCTTATTCAGTTACGAAAGAGGACTCCCGATCCCCTCTGTGCAGGAGTTACTGCCTGTCTATGGGTATATCAAACACGTTGGTTCGCCTAATATCCCTACGTACCCAAACTCTTCTTGGTATCCAAATAATCTCTTCTTGCAGGAGCTCAATAGTGCCGTCGCTGATCTCTACGGTTCTGGCGTAACAATTACCAATTTCGTTGGGCAACTCACCGAAAGCACGACCATTGAGACAATACGCGTTATCGCACCAACGACAACGAGCGCAACATTGCTGTGGGGATTCGGAAAGCCACAAGGGTTTCCATCGACTGGAGATGCAGGCCTGGAGCGCGGCCAGGGTGACGCCACTGTTCCTCTGTCGTCAGCAAGTTTTGTAAATCAAGACTTGCAGATCATAAATTCGGAGCACAACGAACTTCCTACGAAAGCAGAGGGAGCCGTATTCAAGGTACTAAGCGGCCAAGACCCTACGTCTCTCATTACCAACAGCCATGGATTCTTCGAGACCGCAAAAAACGTGCTTATCTTCCAAATCCTTTCCCCCGCAGACTTCGTCGTCGAGGCGCCAAATGGATTGAAGGTGGGCAAAGACTTCGCGACAGGACAAGAGTTTACTCAGATCCCTGACGCGTTTTACTCTGGCTTCGGCACCGACGATGAGTATGTGACCATTCCCAATCCACTCAACGGCCTCTACAAGGTTATTACGCAAGGCACAGGCAGCGGAGGTGTGTACACGATCGCGACAGGCCTCATTACTGACGCCACTTCGAGCGAGAAATTCTTTACCGGGCAGACACTTCCGGGTGCGCTCACCACCTTCCACGTCGACGTCAGTCTGAATGGGCCGAGCGCAGCGATCAAGGACATTCAAATAGTTGCGACCGTCGGCAGCACCAAGACCGATATCAATCGCGCATTCGCACTGGGGTGGATAAAATCCAATGGCATAAAGACCTCGCTCCTCACGTTGCTCACACAGGCGCAAAAACTCAAGAAACAAAGTGATAAGATTAAGCTGTACAAAGCTATGCTCGAAATACTCAAAGCTGCGAAAAAGTCTGGTCTTATTAACCAGCAAGGTTACGACTTATTGACGGCGGATGTTAATTGGTTGATTAGTCACTGAGATTATGCAAATCGCCCTCTCTTTACTGCGATATATTCTTCTCCTTGTTATAGCAACCTTGTTAACTGTTTATATTCTTGTATACGCTTTTGAGCCAGTATATGGGCTACTCCTTAGAAGTGAGGTCGGCGGATTTGGGGATATCGATTTTACAGATGCGGCAATAATATTTGTCGCTCTACAGTTTTATATACCGCTTTTTTTTATAGCTCTGGGAGATAACTTGCGTTATTGGGCATTTGCAATAACACTCGTATTGTTATCCTTGATTGACTATCAAGTTGACCCGCAGAGGCTTCTAATCCTACTGGCCATAATAGTTTCTGGAGGCCTTCTTGGTTGGCTCATCCGTTTCGTTGCCACCAACACCCTCGGCAAAATGCCTTCGTTCGAGCCGATGAAAAGATACTTCTAGCCCTAAACGCCTCAAATGGTGTAATTGAGCCCATTAGCTGCCCGAAATGGGCCGTTAAGATGTAAAAGGCTGGACTCCTTCATGAGCCTGCTGTAGAGTGCTGGCGTATGGCATGGGTACGAGATAATTGGCTTAAGGTCCTCGCGATACTTTTGGTGCTTGGCGCCCTTACCGACGTCCCCTATTACGCCTATTACCAGCTCATGAACTGGGTCGTCGTCGGTGCGGCGCTTGTCACAGCATGGCAAGCCTACAAGCTCAACAAAGACTGGCTGATGTGGCTCTTCGTGCTCGTTGCCGTCGTATTCAATCCCCTCGCACCCTTCTACTTCTCTGCCGACATGTGGCGCATTGCCGACGTGATCGTCGCAATACTTTTCCTCGCATCCTTCTTCTTGATCAAACCAAAGAACTAACTACTGACTCAAAACAAAAGAGCCCTTCGCGGGCTCTTTTGTTTTTGCTGATAAGAAACTTAGAGAGAGCACAGCGCGAACGCCTGTACGATCATTGCGTTGCTGGCAGTCAAATCTGCCCGAATTGTTCCGACAGCAGTCCATGTTGTTGCGTCACTTGGATATGAGGATGTAAGAACCACATCTCCAAGCTCAGTGCCGAGCAAGGTTGTAACCGAAGCACCTCCGCCGAGAACAACTCCAGTGGAACATGTAGCGGTCGCTGTAACCTGAGTGCCCGGACCTGCGCTCAGTGCAGACGACGCTGTTGTCCCCGCTACACGATCCGCACCACTCGGACCGGGATCACCTTGAGGGCCTGCCGGACCCTCGGGGCCCTGCGTGCCTGTCGCGCCCATTTCCCCTTGTGGTCCCTGACAATCCAGAGCATCAATTTCGCCGTCAAGATTCGTGTCCTCCTCGGGGTCGTCAGGTGCACCGTTCCCGTCCAGATCCCAACAACTAAGACCGTCAGTACCAGCGTCACCTTGAGGTCCTGTGGCACCTGTTGCTCCAGTCGCACCAGTTGCCCCCGTCTCGCCTTGCGGGCCTTGTGCGCCTGTTGGACCCATAGGACCAGTCGCGCCGTCAGCACCAGCCGGACCGGCAGGACCTATCTCGCCTTGCGGACCTTCCGGACCTTGAGAACCTGTTGCTCCGGTAGCCCCTGTTTCTCCTTGGATTCCTTGTTCCCCTTGCGGACCTTGGGGGCCAATTGCTCCCTGTGGACCCTGATCGCCCTCCGGACCTTGTGGACCAGTTGGGCCCGGATCACCTTGGGGTCCTTGAGGTCCTGTGGCACCTGTTGCTCCGGGTTCTCCCTCCGGCCCTTGTTCGCCCTGCGGACCTTCCGGACCTTGAGGACCAGTTGCGCCAGTCAAACCAATCGGACCCTGTGGTCCCTCCGGACCCGCGAGACCTGTATCCCCTTGTGGGCCCTGCGCACCTGTAGCTCCTTGCGGGCCGGTTGCGCCGGTTGCGCCTGTTCCTCCCTGAAGACCCTGCGGACCGGCTGGACCAGTTGCGCCTGTAGCCCCTGTTTCGCCTTGGATTCCTTGCTCACCCTGTGGTCCTGCTGGGCCCGTCTCACCTTGAATACCTTGCTCTCCCTGAGGGCCCTGTTCTCCTTGTAAACCTTGTTCGCCTTGGAGACCCTGTTCTCCTTGCGGACCTTGCGGGCCAGCGGGACCCGTTTCGCCTGTCAGACCAATGGGACCTTGAGGTCCTGTTGCACCTGTCTCTCCTTGCGGACCTACAGGGCCTTGTGGACCAACATCACCTTGTGGGCCCTGTAATCCCTGTGGGCCTTCTTGGCCGTCCGAACCAGCAGCGCCGTTTTGGCCTGCCGCGCCTGCGGCTCCGGCTTCGCCGTTGCAGACGTAGCTTGTTGAATCAATTTCTTCTGTGTCCAAAACGCCATCATTGTTATCATCAACGCCCGACTCTACTTTCTGTCCTCCAGCCGGACAGTGATCTGGACCAGCTGGCTCTGGAGTCACAACGACCAACGCATCAGAGCCGTCGTCTCCGGGCTCGCCATCCTCACCATCTATACCATTACAGATGAAACTTTCAGTAACCGGACCTTCGCCAACGCTCGTTTCAACTTTCTTTCCGCCTGCCACACATTCGTCACTCAATTCGAGCACATCGGTCACGACTACATTTGCAGATTCTCCATCGGCTCCTGCCGCACCAGCGGGACCAGTGTCACCTGTTTCTCCTTGCAGTCCCTGAGCACCATCTTCTCCATCCGCGCCAGCGGGGCCGGTGAGACCAAGATCGCCCTGTGGACCTTGCTGACCGGTATCACCCGGCGGACCTTGTATACCATCTTCTCCGTCGACCCCAGCTGGACCCTGTGGACCCTCTGGGCCAGGATCGCCTTGCGGACCTGTATCTCCTTGTGAACCTTCTGGGCCAATAGGGCCTTGGGCGCCGTCTTCGCCGTCAGCACCCGCGGATCCTGTCGGGCCAATGTCGCCTTGCGGACCTTGTGCGCCATCTTCCCCATCTTCGCCTGCAGGACCGGTCGGGCCCGTCGCCCCTGCTGGGCCTTGAGGACCTTCGGGGCCAGGATCGCCCTGCGGGCCCTGCTCGCCACGAGGACCTGGTACTGATCTGCCGATCGACGCATTAATTCCTCCAGGGCCGTTTTCCCCACAGCCAAATCTATTGAACGTCGAAGTAGCGCTAGAATTACCTATACAAAAATCGAGCCGAAGTTCCGCGTACGCTTTCGGAACGGCGGCTGCGGCAAATGCGACCAAACCAACAATCACTGCTATCACAAGCGAAAGAATTCTCGTTTTGTGCATGTTCGTCGTTAACATACTTTTTGTAACTGATTAGTAATTAATCAACGAATAATCCAACGCCAAAACAAAAAGCTGTTTTGCGACCGGTATGCGCAAAACAGCTCTTCGTTAATGGAGAGCGACAGGTCTCACTTGGTGAGGCTGTTGTCGACATCGTGCGTGCTTCCCTTCACCGTTTCCCCGAAGCAAAAGCCAGCACTCTTCAATTCTATAGTGAGTTCATGAATATTCGTCCACCAGTCAAGGGTGTTTCTGGGGAAAACGTGTTGACGCTACTGTGTATAAGGCCAGATGATGGCTTACTGGAGACCCGCAGCCTATTTAACCTGATCCTGTGGCAATAACGGTGTCCGCGAGAACGGGGTCGGGGAAGATGGTGTAGTCGGCTACGACGAAAAGCCCTGACATGAATACGAGGAGGCAGGCGGCGACTGTGAATGCGCGGGCGTGGTGCCAGCGCAGCTCAAGGCCCGTGGTAATGACGAGTGCCAGAAGTACCAGGAATCCGGTGATGTAGTAGGCGTAGCGAAGGGTGGTCTTGGGCGAGGTCGCGAGGAAGCCCCAAGCTGGCGCGTAGCGCACGGCACCTACGGGAGCTTTGGCATCGGGCTGGCGTATGTCGGCGATGGTTTTTGACTCGGCTGCAACAGCTACTTTTTCGGGCTCATTCGCACTCGTGCCCAAGACATTCGTCCCAGCAGGTTCGGTCGTAGCGAGCGCCGGCTGTGTCGCATCTTGCGGCGCAGAGATTTCTTGTATCGAGGCTATCGTGGCCGCCTCCGCTGGCGTAGCAAACATCTGGACGACGAATGTCGTCGCATGGCCTTCGAACGTGCCCTGCGCCGTCGCGATCCCGATCTCCGTGAAATGCGGATCGAGGAGGTTGTCGCGGTGCGTGGGCGATTGCATCCATGCGCGCTCCACATCGGCTGAGTCAGAAAAATCTACTGCCAGGTTCTCCCCTGCATATTTAAATGAGTATCCGGCTTCCTTAAACCAGTACCACGAATCATAGCCCTCGGGCGTCTCGTGCGCGAAGTAGCCCTTCGCTGCCATGTCGTCTGCTTTGGCTTGTGCGGCGGCGGTGAGGACGGGATTTATACGCAATGTGCCGAGGCTCTGGGACGCGCGATCGCCGTTGGCGAGATCCACCAATACTGAGGAAATCACCGCCGCCGCTTGTCCGGAGCGTATGGAAAGGGTCTGGATCGCGGAAATACAAAAGAGACCGACGATGAGAACGAGCATCACAGCGAGCGCTGCGCCTTCGAGAAGGCGCAGCTCACGTTTCTGCATACCCGATGTGCGTCTCGATTGCTTAGGACGAGCTTTCTTCACTCCTCTATTTTCTCACGTCCTGTGCAGAAGGTCAGCCCTCTGCGGCAAGGCCTTGCCTTGCCGTGTTCGGTGTATAATTTGAGGGATGAGCGTAAGACACATAGCATTCGCTCCGGGCGAATATTTTCATTGCTGCACGCGCGGCGTTGATAAACGACAAATCTTCATGGACGAAAGAGATTGTGAAAGATTTCAAATGCTTCTTTATACGTGCAACAGCACACGGCCAATTCATATAAGTAACCTCCATCATCCGGCACGTCAAGGACCGGCCTTGGGGCATGTTCTGGCATGTAAACGTGGGGAGCGCCTCGTAGACATCGGCGCATATTGTCTCATGCCAAATCATCTGCACCTGCTCCTTCGTGAGATTGACTACGGCGGCATATCCTCTTTTATGCAAAAGGTGGGTACAGGCTATACCATGTACTTCAATAAAAAGTACGAACGGACCGGTGCCTTATTCTCGGGAAAGTTTAAAGCCGTCCACATCGAGTCTGATGCTCATTCGCGGCGTGTGATCAATTATATTCATGCGAATTCAGCCGAACTATTCGAGCCCGGCTGGAAAAAAGGAGTTGTGCGTAATGAGGCAAAACTGAAAAATAGACTTTTGACATACCCCTATTCGAGCCTGATCGATTATGAAGGTGCGGAGCGGCCACAAGCCGTTCTGCTTGCTAAAGATGCGGCACTGGAATTAGTAGATACGGTGCCTAGTTTTAAAGCACTCATTACTGATGCTCGGGCATTTTACAATTATGAAAAAGATCTGCTTTCCGATCTGGAGCCTTAGCACGGCAAGGCAAGGCCTTGCCGTGTATCTAGCACAAGGTTGGATCAGAGCGTATCAGCGCGGAGTACTCGCTCCGGATGTTTGCCTGAAGGATCGCTGTGCCCTGCCCCGATAGCTTCGCCGGCGCCAATGAGTGCGTCGCGCACCTGCGTCCAGGACGCTCCCGGATTTTTGGCGATATAGAGCGCTGCCGCGCCCGCGACGTGTGGAGAGGCCATGCTCGTGCCGCTTATGGTCTTGTACGTTTTCGAAAGCCAGGTGGAATTGATGTTAACGCCGGGTGCTCCGATATCGACGGCACTCCCGTAGTTGCTGAACGATGCGAATGTGTCGTCAGCGCCGAAGCTCGTTGCCTTCCCAAGAGCACCGCCCTTTCCGTCGGAATCCGCAAGCGCGGAGACGGTGATGACGGCGTCGTCGTAGGCCGCCGGGACCGCTTTGCTTGTGTCGGCCCCACTGTTGCCCGCCGCAACGACGAGGGTGACGCCTGCATCCCGCACGCGGCAGACTGCCTGGTGCAATGCATCTTTGTTGGTCTGGCCGCAGTTACCATCGTTGGAGCCCGCGCCACCGAGGCTCATGTTGGCAACCGTGATCGAGCCACCGTTCTTGGGGCCGTTGGCTGCCACGGTGTCGAGTCCGCAGATGACCGACGACCAGCTGCCGTTGCCGTATCTATCGAGCACGCGAATCGCCCAGAGCTTGGCGCTGGGAGCGACGCCGACAACGCCCTGGGTATTCTTGAGCGCGGCGATCGTGCCGGCGACGTGCGTGCCGTGGCCGTTTTGATCAATGTATGCGGAGGCATTCCACGATGTACAATTGCGTCCACCGAGCACGTTCCCTTTAAGGTCCGGATGATTGATGTCAATGCCGGTATCGATGACCGCGACTTGCACGCCCGCTCCAGTATTCTCTTTGCCCTCTGCGTTGATACGATCGATGCCTGTCGGGAGTGTTTGCGCCGCCACTGCGAACGGTGACGATCTCGCCAGCGGGCGCGCAAGCGCGCCCGCATTGTCGCGGCTTTGCATGATCGAGACGCTGTAGTCCTCGCTCACGAATTCCACTCGCGGATCGTTCTTAATCACTTCTATCTCTGCATCAGAAAAGCGAGCCGCGAAGCCGCGCAACGCGTGTCGGTAGGATCCGAGTGCCTCGCCCTGCCCCGCCGCGATAAGCTGCGTTTGCACTGCATCGAGATCCGTGACCGAATCTTTCAAAACGACGATGTATTGTCCGGCAATTCTCCCCTCCTGATCCGGCCGCTCGCTTCGCTCATCGCGCGAATCCGCGAACACGACAGCGGCTACCATGAGCACGGCAAAAGCAGATACAAGCAAGGGCACTCGGGTTGTCATTACCCAAATACTATAAGAGCAGGCACGATTATGCAAGCGCCTGCTTCATGATGCAAATCCCCTTTTTCCCATACGACTGAGGCCGAAAAGCGCAACTCCCAACGATACTATTAATAGAACGAGGTTAGGTACAACCGATGTGCCAAAACCAGTGTTGGGGGTCGAGGGCACGTCATACCCTCCAGTGTCCACCGGTACGGTCGTGGTACCCAATACCTGCCCGGGTGGTGTGCTGCCCCCTCCACCCCCACCTCCGCCACCGCCTCCCCCACCACCACCACCGCCACCGCCACCTCCTCCGCCACTACTTGGCGGAGTTGTTGTGCTCGTGATCGGAGGAGTTGTCGTGCTCGTCGTCGGTGGAGTTGTGGTGCTCGTGGTTGGTGGAGTAGTGGTCGCGTTGGGGCATACAGGCACATCAAAAGTCGGTATTGGTGGGCCTGCATTATTGAGTGCCGGGAAAACAATGCAGTATTTTATCTGCGACCCAAGATCGTTCAGTGTGAAGCTTTGCGACGTCGTGCTCTGCGCCATGACGCGGAGCGAACCAGTGGCCACGCTCATGAGCGTTGTGATCGAAGGAATCGAACCGATGCCCGAGGGTGGTGGATTGATCGAAAGCGCAGGCGCTGGCGCTTCAGATGGAGCTGGAGCTGCCAACTCGATTGCACCCGAGCCTACCGCTCCATTCGAAACAGTGGGAGAACTTGCTGCTTGCGGCGTTTCTCCGCCGTCGCGCGAGCGGTCAGTGCGCACCTCGGCATACACGCTGCCGAATGCAAATAGTACGTAGCCAGTAATAAGTGCAGCTGCAAAACGGCGCTCACGAGGATTGTCTGAGAGTTCAGTCATACCGGCATGCCCAGCCTCACGCTAGGCTACCAATAAGTATTACATGAACGTATTTGAAGTTTTGATGAACCGAGAGGTGTATAAGAGGTGCATAACTCTACCGATTATTTCACCGCAAATGCTGGCTTATTTCGGCGATAGTTGATGACATACCGGCACAGTGTCGTCAATACAATGAGCAGGTACGCACAGGTCAGCGCCAAAAACGAGACCGCGAGCCAAAAATTTCCCGAATGCAGAAGCAGGTAGCCCGCATACATCCCCAAAGGAGTGAGTGATGTTCCCGAGATCGTTGTGCCGCCGTTGAAGTTCAACATGTTAGTTTTTCTTAGCGATTTTGAGCAAGCTCATAACAATGTATTAATTCCCTCTCGTCCCCCAGCTCTCCATGTAGCCGCAAAACGAGAAGACGACCGCGCCTATCGCCACGCATCGCCGTGCAACCACGTTCCCGCTTCTTCGCAGCCTGCGTGTGAGGACGTTGAACGTGAGAAAGAAATACGATCCGACAACGACGAGCGTCAATATATTGGTGTATATGAATTCAGGTACCATAGATATTCGTATTATCCAATCGCGGGCATCCTTCTCTTTATAGAGACGCATGAGCCAAAGCTGAAAGCTGTACCAGAGGAGGAGCTGCAAGAAAGAGAGTGCGATGACCAAGCGCGCGATCTCTATTGGTATGCGATCGTCGCCACGGAAAAGCGCCATGAGCGCTATCATCCCGACGGTCGCAAAGAAGACACTGTGTCCGATCAAGTCTTGCAGTACCGAAGAGAAATATTTCGTCTTGGTAATGACCGTGATGCCGCCATAGGACCAGCGAGCTCTCTGTCGCCACAGCTTCGAGAACGTATCGGGCACCACTGTCCACGCGGGGGCGTTGAGCGCGAGCTTCACGCTCCACCCGAGGTCTTTGAGCCGTGTGGTGATCTCATAGTCCTCGATGAGATGCCCGTCGGCGAAGCCTTGTACCTCCTTGAGCGCTGCGACGCGGAACGCAGTGAGCATGCCATGCATGACCAAGGGCCCGCGATAGAAGCCTTCGTCGGCGAGGCGCGTTGCGTTGAAGCCTACATACTCGAGTCCCTGCAAGCGCGTGAGCATGTTGTTGTTCTTATTCAAGACACGGCACTGCGAGCACACGGCACCCAAGTGCTGGTAACTCATGAGCTCAACCACAAGATTTCGCACCGTGGAGGGCGCAACGACGATATCGTCATCCAGGCTCAGGATAACATCGGGCACCTCCTCGTTGGCAAAAATATACGCGAGCGCATAGTTGAGCGCGGCCGCTTTCATTTTATTGACCGGCGTGCGCAGAACGGTGACGCGATCTGACACACTTCCCATCCGGATAAAGAGCGCGCTCGCGATATACTCTTCCGGCGTGCAGTCGTCAACGACTATGATGCGTAGAGTGGGATTCCACTCTACGAGATCCTCGACAAGCTTCACCGTGAGATTCTCGGGTTTGTAGGTCGGGATGATCGCCGTTACGCGCGCCTGCTCATACTCGAAAGACGACCGCGCGTAGCGGTGCGGCAGAATAAAACTTCTTATATTGCCCCGAGACCCAAGAGATTGCCGTGCGGATGGGTGAGGCGCCATAAGCCGAAGGTGGCGCCTTACCAGAGCTTCTTGAAAAGCATGCCGACGGTATTAAGAACGTTCTGCTTCGAAGTTGTAGTGGTCACTGCCCGCGGGGGTGTAGGAATAGTTTTCTTCGCGGGCGCTTTCGCCACGGGCGCGGTGCGCACCGGTGTATTTGCTGTCTGTGTTTGAGCTGCAGGAGGCGCGCTCTGTTGCACTGTGGGCACGCTCTCTGCAGCGGCATTCGCATTTGATGGAACAGGGTCAGGCACTCCGCAGTTGAGTTGGTTGATCTTTCGCTGCGTCGAACCGTACACGTTGCCCGTGGGCCTTGTGAGCCCGAGTGGCGCCAAGATCTCATTCTTATACTTGAGTTGGAAATTCTTGACGGCGGTCGTGGTCATAGGGCCATAGAATCCAGTGGCCGGAAGCCTTGCTCTCTGCGTCGTATTGAGGAAGGTCTGCAGCTTCTTGACTTGTGCCGGGTCATTTGCCTGGCCCTGCCGCATAAAGCTCGTGAGCAAGGCGACACACGACGTAGGTGTGACACTGATGCTCAATTGTGCAAATTTCGGAGTGGAAGTGGAGAGTCCGAGTACGGAGCCAGTCGAGGTGAATACAATATCCCTCGACGCCTCGACCGGCGTCATATCCGCGGCAGATGCGAGAGCGGAATTTCGTTTGCCTGTCACGCGCGCGACGTTTTTATACGTGCCAGGCTCAGTACTGGTCGCGTACTCGACACTGTAGGTCAATATAATTTCATCGCCCGGCACTATCGTCTCAAGGTCCCATGAACGATCGGACATGACGGCGCCCGACGGGCTATAGAGCGTATCAGTGAGGAGCCCGCGGAATGCCGCGCCAGCATTTCTGCTGTTCTTCACGACGACTCTGTAGTCCACCATCGCGGGCGCGGTCGTTGTCGCAATGTTTGATGTTTTTACTACCGTAATATCGGGGTTGGGTTCCCACGTTGTAGAAACGTTGACGTTGCCGACATAGACACCATTATTTGCGCTGGGACTGCCGCCGCCGCCGCCGCCTCCTCCGCCTGAACTTCCCGAAGAACCGCTGGACGCGCCTGTATTTGCAGCGGCTCCAGTGTTGGCGGCGCCCGTATCACTATTAGATGTACCTGTTCCCGTGCCCGATCCCGTCCCCGCTTGCCCTGAGTCGGTCGAAGGGGTGCCTGAGCTCGTCCCTGTGGATCCAGACCCGGTTCCACTCGATCCTGAACCCGAGGATGGGGGTGGAGTGCTGCTACCTCCTCCGCCGCCGCCTCCAGAAGGCGGTGGAGCACTGCTGCCTCCTCCTCCGCTACCTCCCCCTCCGCCGCCTCCACCACTTGGCGGGGGCGGGGGTGTTGGAGCGCTCGAAGATACGAGGACGCTGATTGTTGTTTGATTATCGTTGTCGTCCTGATCGTGCCCATTACTGGCAACACTCGCGATCAGTGGAAGTTCGGTAGAAGAATTGGACGGAAGGGTCATGCGCAGGCGCGCCGTCACGTCAACAGTACGCGATGCACCAGAGGCGAGCGACCCGATGGTAAAACTTGTCCCTGTATTCGTATCCGACTTGCCGATATCAGTGTTCCATCTCGAGAACGTCATGAGATTCTTGTTATACGTCGTCGAGAGGACGACATTGTCGGCAGCGACGTCGCCATTGTTTTTCACCGTGAAGTGGTACGTAAGCTCGGAATCCGGCGATGCGGGGTTCGCACCGGTCGCGGAAGCTTGCACTCCTAAGTCGGGGCTGTGCCCGCCGAAGTCGATGTCGCCACTCCAATCGCCCGCGATGTTGAAGACAGCAAACATGAAGTTCCTGTTGATGACGTTGGTGTTGACCATGTTGACGACGTTGGCACTTGCGTACGCGTCGCCGGTCGCTATCGATCCAACGCCATGCTCGGTCTTTGCTCTGTTACTACCAGTCTCAGCCCAGACGTTGACATCGGTCTCCACGATCGCATGGTTAGTCGAGGAGGCGATGAAATTCGCCGAATTGTAGATGCCTTGCGCGGCCGCCGTCGAAGAGACCGCACCGTTGCTGTACACCTCGATGCCGTAATCGGTGCGGCGCCATGACATGCCCTCGGGCAAGCCTTTCACAGAGCCGCTCCACTCTCCGGAGACATGAAAGACGAAGAGCGCGGAGGAGCCGCCGACGTGCGTCTGATTGGCGGCAGTGTAGCTCGTCGAAGAGGTATATGCTTTCCCCGTCCGTATTTCGCCGTGCCCCTCGATCGCCTGCCCTGAGCTTGTCGAATGGGTGCTCGCCACGTTGCCGCCCGTGATGGCGTTGGCAGTCGTCGTACCCATAAACGTCTCGTCATTCGTATTGTTCACGATGTATGAGCTCGAATTCATGACCGGCAGCGTATTGCCGTTCTTGAAGAACGTATTGAAGAATGCTGGGGCTGGCAGCACGATGTCGCCCTGCATACTGCCGAAATTGTCGAACTGTGCGACCAGGTATTTCGAGTTGACGAAGTTGGTGTTGACGAGGTTCAAAACGGCAGCGGAGGCGTATGCATTGCCCGTTTGAATATCGATGTTGCCCAGCTTTGTCGAAGTCGCAGCATTTGCGCCGGTCGAGGCGCGCACTTCAACGTCGTTGCGAACGATACCCTCGTTTTTGTTGAGGATCTTTAAGGTCGCGCTGTTTAAGCACGTGAGGATGGTGCAGCCCACGCGCGGCGGCGAGGCCCCTACCCCTCCATCGAGGAAGTACGAGAGGTCGGCATCGCGCAGATCGAGGCTGTCGCCGTTTTGCGGATTGATGAAGAGCACGAGGCCTTCAGAATTGAAGAAGTTGGTATTGACGACGTTCATGACCTGCGCGGAGGAGACTGCGTTCCCGGTGTGGATCGTGGCAGTACCCTCACCACCGAGCGCGTCGTTTTCTCCCGTAAAGGCCCGTGTCTCGTCGGTCGTTGTGACTTCCCCTACGTTGTCAGTATCGGCGGTAATTCTGGAGCTGTTGGTCTTCCCTGGCCCGTCTATATTTGAGCGCGTGATGTTGAGAGTATTTTTAACCGTCGTGGAGGCGGTCGCATTGCCAGTGAATATAGTGCCGCCGATCTTATCGCCCGTGCCGTCGGTCGAGGTCGCGACCGTGAGCAAGGGGTCGAGGGCCAGAGCCTCCGTCGTGGTCGCGCTCGCATCAATTACCGGCTGCGTGTCGTCAGTCACAGGCGGGTCACCACTAATGATATTCTCGAAATCAGTGTTGTCGGTGTCGGACTGTGATGGCGGCAGAGCGGCCGAAGTGGTCGCGGAAGATGAGAAGGTCGAAGGGTCTTCGCTGGGCGTCACTTGTGGTGTGCCTTCCGTCGGAGTGGTGCTTGCTTGCCCTGAAGTATCCGGGGGATCGGTGCTCGGTGTGCTCGTTGCGATTGGGTCCGTACTTGTCGCTATAGGAGTCGATGTCGCAGCCGGCGGAACTGGTTCAGGATCTGGAGACGGTGGTGGCAGCGCCGCGACGGTGACGTAGAAAAAGATGGGCGCGGCCACGTTGCCCGCGGCGTCGATCGCAGTGCAGGTCACCGATGTCCTGCCGATAGGAAATGTCGAGCCGGAAGGGGGCGTGCAGACGGCAGCGACTGTGCCATCTATGTCGTCGGTAGCCGCGGGAAGGGTGTATTCGGCTACGGCGCCAGCATCCGATGTCGCTTCCACGCTCACATTCTCGTGCGATGCGACGACAGGGGGGGTGGTGTCGGCACCCCGATCTCCTCGGTCGCGGTCGAACTCCTCGGCGAATGTGACGATCGGAGAAAGAGGGCTATAGACAAGGACGACCGTGAGCAATACAGCCAGCGTGCGAGAAGCCGCTATCATGAGTAATTTCTTCATGTTTCCCTCTCTGAGGCCTCGTTTCCCAACAAGCCTCATGAGAAGGAGGGATGAGCGACGCCGTGCGGAATCGAATCCCTGATCCGTCTACAGGTTCTACCTTTTCTTACCTGCACGGTCAAGCCATTTGTGTGGCTTAATTGAGATCGCCCATGCAAAGAAAAAATGGCTTTGTGAAGCCACTTTTTCTTCTCCCCGCCTTCGTTACTTTTGTAACGTCTTACCTCAAATTGGAGCCGGTGGAGGTGGTCCAGCCGCCTCGCAGTTGATGACCGTATTGGCGCCGCTGCCCGGCATGCAGACGTCGAAGTCAGGACCGCCATCAATGAAGTCGTTGCCGCTTCCGGCCGTTACGGTGTCGTCGCCGGCGCCCGAGCTGACCGTGTTCTTCCCGCTCCCGGCGTCTATGTCGTCATCGCCGCTCCCTGTCGTGATGTCGTCATTGCCGCTCCCTGTCGTTATCGTTTTGTCGCCGTCACCCGTTGTGATGGTGTTGGCGCCCCCGCCGGCACTTATAGTGCTCGACCCATCGCCCGTCGTTATCTTGTCGCTGCCGCTGCCTGTCGTTATCGTTTGGTCGCCGTCACCGGTCTTGATAGTATTTGCGCCGCTGCCAGCGTTGATGGTACGCGGCCCGTCGCCCGTCGTTATCTTGTCGCTGCCGGAGCCGCTCACGATGGTTCCCAAACCATCCCCCACCGTGACGACGTTTGCACCGCCGCCCGCGTTTATCGTGACGTCGCCGTTGCCCAGCGTCACCGTGTCGCTGCCGCTTCCGAGACAGATGATGTAGTTGCCGTCCGGCCCG
>MFKV01000031.1 GCA_001781105.1 Candidatus Kaiserbacteria bacterium RIFCSPHIGHO2_01_FULL_54_36
AATTAGATTACGGGTATGCTCTGCGGATTCGGCGGGGTGGTATGCTGGAGAGTATGAAGAAGGTTCTGTTGTATGGCGTTGGCGCAGTGGTAGGCGTAGGCGTGCTCGCGTTTGCATACTATGCGATCTCTCCGCTATTCATCAACATCAAGGTAGACGAACAAGCGCCCATGCCTTCCCAAGAAACGCAGCAAAAGGAGGAGGTGGTGGCAACTATTGTCGACACCCCGGTTCATCCAGCGAGCGGGACTGTTCGCCTTGTGGAAGCAGACGGCAAAGCCTATGTTCGATATGAGAACTACAAAACCATCAACGGCCCCGACATTTATGTGTATCTCTCCAAAGACCTCGATGCGAAAGAATTTGTAAACCTCGGTCGTGTACGGGCCACAGAAGGAAACATCAATTATGAGATCCCCGAAGGAGTGAATGTATCCGATTACAGATACGTGCTCACGTGGTGCAAAGCGTTTGGCGTGCTCTTCAACTCAGCCGAGATACATCCAGGGGCGTAACGCCCCGACGAATTCGGCGGGAGATTTATTGTGCTACGCTGAAGACATATGGAAAACACACCAAATTCGGTTTGCGGCCATGAGGGATGTGGAAAATATTGCAGACGCAGAATGAAGCCATACCACCACCATTCATTCGCGGGAGGGATATGGATCATTGGATGGCTCTTCACCATTGGCTATCTCAAGCTTTCATTTTGGTACAGCGTACTCGCGCTCCTCATCTGGCCCTACTACCTCGGCGCAGCGCTCTCGATCGTGCAGTAATCGTCAAAGGTTCGGCATATGCAACTCGTGTTGCCGACAGGGGAATACAAGGATTCGTTCATCGAGGCGGTGAAGGAGTTTCAGGCGGATCCGCAGGCGTCGGACCGGCATAAAACGTACCGCGAGCTTTCCATAGTCGAGCTTGAAGCCGATTTCGACGCGTATGTCGGGCGCGAACGCGGCTACGCGCGCGGAGAACATCTTCCCGAAGGGTTTATACCGTGGACCGATTACTGGCTTGTCGATGGCGGAAAATTCATCGGGCGCATCAGCGTTCGTCATTACCTGACGGATCACTTGAGGGAAATAGGCGGCCACATCGGCTATGACATCCGCCCGAGCAAAAGAGGGCAAGGGTATGGCAACAAAATACTTGAGCTCGCGCTTCCGAAGGTGCAGGACCTTGGCATCCAAAAAATCTTGGTTACTTGCGATGTGACGAATGCGCCTTCGCGCAAGATCATCGAGAAGAACGGGGGCATGCTAGAAAATCAGGTCCCCAATCCTGAAACCGGCATCGACAAACTTCGCTATTGGATCGATATCTTCCATCCCAATACTTAGGACAAGGACTAAGTATTGGGATGGAAAGTAGCTCGGGGGTTCGATGGGGGATATGGTAGGCTCTTTGGATGAGTTGGAGACCATTCATCAAGTTTTGGTTCAAAGAATGCGGCCCCGACCAGTGGTTTTTTAAGAAGCGGAAGGCATTCGACCGGCTGCTTCGCAAACGATTCCTATCGCTCTACGGGGAAGTGGTGCGGGGCGAGCATGCCGATTGGCGGAAGAGCCCGAAGGGCAGACTCGCAGAGATAATCATTGTCGACCAGCTGTCACGCAACATGTTCCGAGGCACGCCGGCCATGTTCGCCTACGACGCGCTCGCCCTCGCGCTTGCGCAAGAAGCGGTGCGTGCTCGCGCGGACAAGCGTCTGACGAAGTGGGAGAGAGTATTCATGTACCTTCCATTTATGCACTCTGAATCAAAAAAGATACAGCGGGAGTCATTGCGCCTGTTCAAGTCGATAGGAGACAAACAAAATACGTGGTACGCGAGGGACCATAAAAGAATAGTCGACCGATTTGGCAGATATCCGCATCGGAACTATATTCTCGGCCGCAAAAGTACGCCAGCCGAGAAGAAATTCATGCAAACACACAAAGGGTATTGATTTGCTCGACAAGCCCGCTGCAGGTGACAGAATGGGCCTACACAGACCATAACGGAGGTTAGTCGTGAGAACTTGCCGTCACTTCTCGTGGAAGAAACGCCCGGAACCGGGTTCGTGGCGCTCTTGTCGAAGATGCCAAGTACTGGGCAAGCCGCTGGGAAGCGGAGAGCAGGCAGTAGTTGTCATGGCATGTTGCACTTGGTGCACCATGCCGGCAACGGATTTAAGCGAGGGGTATGCCGCGTGCTCGCTGCATGCGGACGCAAGCCTCTCCACCTTGTCCGCGCCAGCCATCGAGTAGTACCGCGTCGGGAGCAATTCCGACGCGGCGTCTCTTTGTATTCGGTGGCTAGAGGTCTTTGCCGTTGAAGGGAGTGAACGTGAGGGCATCTATGTCTACCTCGTCGAGGCAGCGGACGTTGATGCACGCTTTTGGGAAGGCAGCGCCTTCGGCGAATGACTGCACGCCACACGTTTTGCAGAATAGATGGCGGATGGATTTTTTATTGAAATTGTATTCAGAAAGGTTGTCCTCCCCGGAGAGGAGTTTGAACTTGTCTTTATCAACGAAATTGAGCAGGAGCCCTTTCTTGTGGCAGTGCGAGCAATTGCACACGAGGACTTTTTCCAAGCCGGTCTCTACCTCATAGCGCACCGCGCCGCAATGACACCCGCCTGTATACGTAGCCATTGCAATACCGTACCAGACAATTCTGCCCTCAGGATTTCTTCATGGTGGTGGTGTATACTCTCTGAACTATTAGTAGCTAGCGCCGCGCTTTAATTGACGATTGCGCGGCATGATTTCGACAAAATCATATGAAAAAATTCTTGGCGATTTATTTGGGGAGCATGCACGACGATGCTTTTAAGAAGTGGCAGGCAATGCCGGAAAAAGAGCGCAAAGAGGTAGAGCAGAAGGGAATGGCGGCATGGATGAAGTGGGGGACGGACCATCAGACTGCGATACTTGATAATGGCTCTCCGCTCGGCAAGACGAAAAAGATAGACAAGGGTGGCGTATCGGATACGAAGAATGCGCTGTCGGGATGGGCAGTGGTGCAGGCGGAAAGCCACGATGAGGCCGCGAAGCTCTTCGAGAACCATCCGCACTTTACGGTATTCCCTGGAGAATCGATAGAAATTATGGAGTGCCTCCCGATGCCGAAGATGGAATAAGGATATGCGGATCAAGCTCGCGAGTATTCCAGTAGGGGATCAGGACAAGGCGCTGGCGTTTTATACGGAAATTCTGAGATTCGTGAAAAAGCACGACATCCCTATGGGCGGTCCACGCTGGCTCACCGTCGTCTCTCCCGAAGATCCTGAAGGAACCGAGCTTGTGTTGGAGCCCAATGCAAGTTATCCGGCGATGAAAGCGCTCAAGGAGTCACTCGTGAAAGACGGGATCCCTATTACCGCATTCCAGGTCGACGACATCCAAAAAGAGTACGAGCGCCTCAAGGGGCTCGGCGTCGTTTTCAAAAGCGTGCCGAAACAGATGGGACCTGTCTGGGCAGCCGTTTTCGATGACACCTGCGGCAACCTCATCCAGATCTACCAAGTGAGCTAATTTGCGTTTTAGCGCTCTGTGGTGCATACTCTGCGGGTTCTATGACAGCAGAAGCGACAGTCCCGTCTTCGCCCAAGGCTTCGGCGGGCAAGGCAAAAAAGCGCGTACCGCGCGCGAAGACCGTCAAAAAGACGGATGGTGTCACTGCTGTTTCTACACCCGCTCCATCTCGGACCAAGAAAGTGGAATCCGCACATCGCCTGCGCATTCGAGTGCGCGCCTATGAGCACGGCGTCTTAGATGGCGCGACCAAGCAGATCATTGATGTTGCCGCTCGCCACAATGCTGAGGTCATCGGCCCCGTGCCGCTCCCGATAGATATCAAAAAGTACACGGTCAATCGCGCAGCCTTCATCGACAAAGATTCGCGCGAGCAGTTCGAGATGCGCATCCACAAGCGCATGATCGACATTTTGAATCCCGCACCCAAGGTCATCGAAGCGCTCACCAACATCGATCTTCCGTCCGGTGTTTCGATAGACGTGAAAATGATGTAGACGCCTGCCCCGTTAGAGGCGAAGCTCTCTAATGGGGTCAAGATGATGTAACGCGCTTACTCGTGCTTACCAAAGAGCCTACGAAAACTAAGTGGCGTGAAATATCCCCGCAGCATGTATCGCCACGGCGAAGCTTCGAACATCGCTCGTGCGAAAGAGCCGTCGGATCTTGCCCCACGTTGGTTCACAAACATCCGCTTAAATATATCGAAATGCATAATGATGTATTTGTTGCGCTCCAAGAGATCGCGATAGGGGTGCGCGGCGACGTACGCGTCGGAGATGGTCTCTCCAGCAAGGCGTGAGATGTTTCTCTTGGTGGCCTTGAGGTTCTCCTTCGAGCATAGTTTTTCTCGCACGTGTATATCCACGGGGAGGTCAAGAGAACGGAACGTTTCGCGCAGAAACGGTTTCTCTTCGTTCGCATCGTACTTCTGCGAGCGAGGTAGTGCGCGCGCGATCGCGAGTATAGCCTGATCGGCGAAGGGGAACGCCGGCTCGATGCCGAATCGCATCAGCGCCCGCTCTGTCGAGGGGAAAAGCTGCTGCGGCAGATAATCCTCGATAAAGTGCTTGAATGCCCACGCGTCGATGTTCTCCGGGCTCTTTGGCATGGTCTGTGTGTACGCGCATACGCGGTCGCCCCCGCCTTCCGGGAGTTGCTCGACGCGCCGCCGCACGGATCCGAATACTTTTCTGCGCGCAAGGAGTGGCATGCCGAGGAGATCGGCACCCGCACCGCTCATTGCGATATCGACCTTGCCCGCTACGCTTTGTGCGAGCTTATAAATGGTATTCCTCACAATGGGGTCTTCGTACGTAAAAATACTGTCGACGACATCTTCACATGATGCTGCCGTGTTGATAATGATCTCTTCGTGTCTTGTGCCCGCATGGCGCGCCACGCTGCGTGCCGCGGTAACGTCGGGGAACAACGCATCGTCGGAGAGTGTGAACGTCTTCAGATCTGCGGCACCGGCAACCTTCGCAAGTGCGAGGAGGACACTTGAGTCAAATCCTCCTGAAAGGAGAACGCCGACGGAACCGCCCGAATGCACGTAATGGTTCACGTTGCGCGCTACTGTTTTCGATAGGAGTTCGCGAAGTTCGCTCTCGTCCGTCGGCAACACTTTTTCACTCGCTCCATACGCGCCGATCTCAAGCGCGATCCCGTTGTCGCGCGTAGTTGCAACGACATGTCCGCCGGCGGGTACGTGTTTGATACCGGTGAAATACGTCGAGTCGCCCACAAGGTGATCGCGGAAGACGAACCGCTCGTGGAGACTTTCCCGGTCTATGTCTACCAGAGGCGTGTGCGGTAGGATGGCTTTCATTTCTGATGCAAAGAAAAGAGACTCTCCGCCATTGTGGTAGAAGAGTGGCCGCACGCCGAGCGTGTCGCGCGCGAGGTAGAGCGAGGAACCTTCGGCTATCGCAAGTGCGAAGTTACCCTCAATATAGCGCGGGAAATCCGTCCCGAAGGCGCGATACAAGCTCAAAACAATCGCCGTATCGTCGTCAGAATTTGGCGCGTGGCCGGCACTCCGCGCAAGCTCAATGAGCTCCGCTTTGTTGAACAGGTCCCCATCGAATGCCACAAGAACCTGTTCGCCGTTTTTTGTGAGAACAGTAGGAAAGTGTTTGAAGTGCGGCAGACGTTGGCCGACTGCTGCAAGTGCGCCAGAGGCCAAGGATTCTTTTATGCCGCGAGGCGCGAGCGCCGCGGACATCCGAACAAGTGTCTTTTTATCGACATGCCCGAAACTCCCGAATATTCCCGCCATGAGGGCATTATTTCATATCATAGGTGAAAGCTGCTATACTCTCATGGGGTGCAAATGCACCAGGACAAAGAAGAGAAGGAGAGCGTCGTGAAGAAAACCATCGCAACTCTCGCGGCGCTCCTGATGCTGTGCACGCAGGGCTTCGCGAACGACATCAGGAGCGTGAAGATCATCGCAGGAGGCCCTGCAGGCACCGCGACCGATCTGTACGCGCGGCTGCTTGCGCCGCACCTAAGCGCTCACCTGCCGGGCAGACCCGCGATCGTGGTGGAGAACATGACGGGGGCTGCGGGGAGGATCGCAGCGGCGTTCCTGATCAAACAGGCGCCAAAAGACGGAAGCGTCATCGGGTCGCTCCCGATGCCGTCGGTCATGGCACCGCTCTACGACGCCGTGTCACCGGGATATGATTCCCGGTCACTTGTGGCGCTCGGGAGCGCAGACAGCGGAACGCGCGTATGCGCCACGACCGCACGCTCCGGCGTGCGTTCATTCGCCGAAGTACGCCGGCGAGAAGTGACCGTCGGGGCTGACGGCTATGGGTCGGCGCGCGACATGTACGCGCGCATGCTCAATCGGCTTGCGGGCGGCAAATTCAAGATCGTGCTGGGCTACCGCGGTTCGTCGGAGGTCTTCCTCGCCATGGAGCGGGGCGAGATCGACGGCATGTGCGGCATGGAGTGGACGAGCCTTTCCGCCCAGCGCCCCGCGTGGGTGAAAAACGGAAGCGTCTCGTTCATTCTCCAAACGGGTCCGGCACGCGTTCCGCTTGCAGGATTCGGACCGGTCGCCGATATGCGGGACTACATGAATGCACGAGATACGGAGGTGGCGGAGTTTATAGTTGCCGAACTCGCACTCTCGCGCTTCTTTGCTGTCGCCGCCGGCGTTCCCCGAGAACGGCTCGTACTCTTGCGGCGCGCGTTCGAAGCGGCAATGCGTGATCCGGCGCTCCTCACCGAGGCCAAGAAGCGCAATCTCACGACTCGGCTCGTCAGAAGCACCGATGCCGAGCGCATCCTCAAGTCCATTCTTGAAGTCTCCCCCCGCGTCCTCGCGCAAGCGAAGTGGGCGGTGAGCCGGGACTGAGCGACGTTCCAATCCAACTGATCATGCCCGGGGCGCAGCTGCCGGGCATGTTTTTTTGTGCAGGCAGCGCTATAGTATCCTGTATGCTCATCATTCTTGGAGGATTTTTGGGAAGCGGAAGGAAGATCTTGTCGCGAAAGATCGCTGAGCGGCATGGTTTGTACTTCTACACGATCGCTGACAAGAAGTTGCACTCGTTCTCCGTCGCGAAGGATGGCGCGATACACGAGCGCATCCAACGGGCAAAGACCGACGACATGCGCATGCGCATTTACGGTCGCGCTATTGCTGAGTTTCCACGTCTTCGGAAGATGTATCCCGACGTTATTCTCGAGGATGTGTTCCACCGTGCACGACCGCGCGAATATTTCATTGCAGAGGCGCAGAAATATTTTGATAACGTGATCTTCGTGTGGATCGAGTCTGATGAAGCGTCGGTCGCCGATCGTCTTGCGCTAATGAAGAAAAAAGGACTTATAGACAGTATCGAGACCTCACTGCACCGGAGAAGACGGTCAATGGAGAATTTTGAAGAGCTTAAGCCGGGAACATTGAGCTTTTATCACACGAAAAGCGACGATAGGGCCGCGGAGAGGCTTTGGGACCTTATTATGAAGCACGCTGGTGACTCAGAATGAAGTCGTTGTCAGGCTCGTAATACACGCTCGGCTCAAGATGCTTGTAAAATCGCATCGATTCATCGATGAAATCAAAGTAGATCTGTTGGCGCACGACATTGCGCAGTGAGCCGCGTTTTGTTTTACCGTCACGATAATCGGCGTCCTTGGTGTACGCATAGATGATATCTTTGCAGGGCCATTTGTAGCTGTTCCAGGTGTCTTTGATGCGTTTGTCGAGATTATGCATGCTCCACAATTGAAAATCATCTGTGCCGTAGAATGAGAAATATCGCGTATTCACATACTCCCATGTCACCGCACTCGCATTACGCTCAGGGACACAGGTGAGTATGCGCATAAAGGTGTTTTGCCACTTCAGCGAGAAATTTATCCACCACACGTACGCGAGGTAGCTGCGTATGGGCACCGGCGAGGCCGACATGAGCTTATCGAAAAGATCGAGGTAGAGGTTCGTAATGCCTGCGTCTTTTGCTATCTCGTTGAAAAAGGTGAACAATACATCGCGCTCATACGGCCTGTGGATGATCTCTTCGCCAAAGCGACGCATGAGGCGCCCCACGGCTCCGGAGCCGAAGACCTGGTCGTTTTGCTCGCCGCTCACCGTAATGCAGTCCTCTCCGAAGAGATAGGGGTACATCATCGTCGACGCCCGGTCCAATTTTCCCGCGATGTGATCAGCATAGAAACGAGGATTCTCGGCGATGGATTCATCTGTGAGTAGCACGGTGATGCGTTTTTTCTCCTGTGTAGAAGCCTCCTTGAGCAGTGAGATCAATACGAGCGTGCTGTCGATGCCGCCAGACCAAAATACATAGATGCGCGTATCAAGTGCCTTTGCGCGAGAGAGAAGATCGCGCGCTCGTTCATTGCAGATCTCCTCGAATGTCTTTTTGAAAGGGCGCAACTCCGGAATCGGGAAAACGACCGCAGTCCTAATGGGAGTACGTATGGTCCCCGTCCGATCGATCGGCACTATTCCGGGCTTAAATAAAGGTCCGAAATACGTGAAGGTAGCCATTCCTGGCAGTACGATATTCTCCGGACGCTTGAGGATGGTCGCGTTGTACTGGATAAAGCGCGACGCGGTCATGTTAGTTGAGAGGAGTAAGAATCGATCTTTAACTGCTTCATGATCGAAGGGATCTGCGCGGGCTCGCTTGCCTCTCTCACGAGGTCGAAGTATTTCAGGCGCAGTAATTCAGTTTTTGCGAGATATCCGTCATCGAGCTGTGCCCGAAAAAGGATATTATCCGCCGCCTCTTTGAACGATATGCTGGCGAGATCGGCATACTGGACCACGTACGGGATCTCCATCACCATCTTCTGATCGTAGTTTGCGTCTTTGAACGCCTGTGCCTGCATCCGTTTTATCAGGTAGACAGACTCCTGGAGGGTCATATCCGTGCGCATCGGCTGCCGCAGCGTATTGATCGTGTTGATGATCTCTGCGATCGCACGGCATTTGGCCGTCGCAAGGCGTGAGCGCGCTCGAAGCTCGACTGTCACATCGTCGGGTTTTCGCGCAGAGAACCTCCGCTCTTTTTTGTTCCATTCCCACTCGGGATAGTACTCTGGGTCGCTGCGTGCAAGAAAAAACGGCTCATCGTGTATGAGCGAGGAGCGGTAGTGCGGACTATTTACTCCGAGTTCCCACATCGAATCCGGCGTGCACTGATGTACGAAGAAACTTGCGGAAACGCCGGGGCTTAGGGTAAGCACAGCACTCGAGTGCAGATCAAGGACAGCATTCCATCGCGCCATATTCTCACTATAAACCAATAATACGAACGCGGAACTTGCAGTCTTACTTCTCGTATCCTGTAATGTCACGCGCGCTCGACGCAGTAGATCTCATTTGCGTGCGTCGGAATGAAAAAACGCTTCGTTCGCGGGTTATATACAACACGATTGGTGATGCGCTCCGACATCGCTAGATACGAGCGCTCTTCGCCAGTCCTCGGATCGAGTTCAGTGCATCGTCCGGTATTCGCGCCGATGAAAATGCTCCCCTCGATCAGGGCCGGAGAGGCGAAGATGCGAGCACCACCGTACCAGCGCCACTTTTCTTTGCCACTTTTGATGTCGAGCGCATATACATATTTATCGAGAGACCCGATATATGCGGTGTCGCCTACAATAAGCGGCGTCGAGTAGAATCCGGCGCCGGCGCTAAAAACAGCGCGCTCTGTACCGCGCGTGCGGTCAATGAAGTACACGCGACCCGCGATAGTGCCGAAGACAAGGACATCATGCTGCTCCGAATATGCGAATGACTCCTTAATATCATTCTTGCCGAAACCTGCGTCTGACTTTTCTCCTGGTACCATCGTATCGAATTTCCATACGAGTGTGCCGCTTTGCGCATCAAAGAGGTACGCGCTACCATCATTGGAGCCGATCACAACCTGCCGGTGCATTGGTATATAGAGGGGAGATGAGTGCGTATACAGAGGCATAGAATAGCCCCATTTTTTCTTTCCCGTCTTGAGATCGAGGGCGACGATGCCGCCACGTTTGCGCCATAGTCCGAATTCAAGGCCGACGAAGAGGAGGCCAAGATCCTCTGCGATCGCGGGCGAGGAGCCGACCCAGTCGGCCTCGTAGGAGATCCATTTTCGATTTCCAGTCTTTGCATCGAGCGCATAGACGTTGCCGTCGTAGGCCCCGAAGTAGACGACACCGTCGTGCACGGCTGGGGAAGAGAATATACCTTTACCTTCTGGATGGAAGCCGACACGATACGACCACGCGACACTCCCGTCTTCCTGCCGAAGGCCCCACATTACGCCATCGTCACTGCCCATGTATACGTTCTCCTCATCAATAGCGGGATCTGATTTGGGGACAACATGGAAAAAAGCGGGTTTGCCGCTCTCAAACTTCCACAGCATGGTGAAGCTACGTGTCGGCATTTTTTTCTCACCGACGACGAGGTTCTTCGTGCCGAGCGTTGCGGTGAAATCATCGAGCGTAAAAAGCGAGATAATAGGGATGTTCTTATCCTTAAAATACGCATAGTACTCCTCGTCTCTGAAGCGAACCAAGATCCAGATCGCGTCGACCCTGTGCCCCTGCGCTTCAAGCACCTCCACCTGCCGCACGAGGCTTTTGCCGCTGTTCATGAGATCGTCAACGAGTACGATCTTCTCCGTGGAGAGAGTGCCCTCGATCGTCTTCATAAGGCCGTCTTTCTTTCGACCCTTTCGTATGAAAAATCCAGTGGTGCCTTTGGGTCCCGCTGCGATCAATGCGGCGGCAAGCAGTGCGCCGGCCGTCTCAATGCAGCCGATCTGTATGCGCCCTCGCTCGCGCAGTGTCTGCCAAAAGAGTGCCGCAACATCCTGCATCACGTCGTGTCGCAGGAGAATATTTCGAAGATCAAAAAGCCACCCGCTCTCCCGTAGCTCTCCTTTTGGCGAGACGATATGGGCATCGGAAGCGCGCACGAAGGCCTCTGCCTCGATCTTTTTCTTCAGGCGCTCTCGCGACTTCTTCAGATCTGTCGCACGCATTCAGCCAGTATACGCGGATAGCCGCGACACGGGAATTACTCCTCGTAGTATGAGGCGGAATGTGCGCACGCCTCGTGATACACTTTTTTTGATGAGAATCCTCATGATCGGGAAATATCCACCTATCGAAGGAGGTGTTTCTTCGCATATATATTGGCTTGCGCGGGGCTTAGGCGAAGCGGGTCATGAAGTCTCAGTAGTCACGAACGCGGGACGTGTCGAGGAGGACTACCGCATTTCTCTAGATGTATCCGATCCCGAGTACCGGCCGAGGAACGTTTCGGTCTTCTCTCTCACGGATGCGCCGCCGCGTCACATACCTTTTTCGGAAGGATATGTGACGCGTCTCGTCGCCCTTGGCCTTCGCGCGATCGAGAAGAATGGCGCCGACGTCATCTATGCGCACTATCTTGAGCCCTATGGCGTCGCCGGACTCCTTCTGAAGCAACTAACCGGACTTCCGCTCGTCGTTTGCCACGCCGGGAGCGACATCTATAAACTTTTCAAGCATACGGACTATTCATATGTGCTCGGAAGGATCCTTCAAAGCGCGGATATCGCACTCATGTCTCACTCGCTTTTTGACGTTGCCAATGCGTTAGGGATCCCTCAAAAGCGCTTGCGCGCCATCCCTCCGCGCTCGCGCCACCCCGCATTCTCGCCGGAGGGGAAAGGTTTTGAGTTCCCGCACGGCTGGGCAAAAAAAGGAGTGCCGATCATCGTCTATCTCGGAAAAGCATCAAAACACAAGGGATTGCTGGAACTCTTGTCGGCGCTCGCACAAAGCACAAATGATTTTAGGCTCATGTTCGTCAGCAAAGGGCCGCTGTTGAAGGACATTCAAGAGAGGATCGCGCGCAGCGCAGCGCTGAGAGAACGTGTCATGCTCTCGGATTTCATCCCGCCCTGGCGCGTGCCATCCCTTTTACGTTCGAGCGATCTACTCGTCCAATTAGAGAACCGGTTCCCCATCCCCATACATGGGCCCGGTCAGCCCGCTGAGGCGATCGCGTGTGGGACGCCGCTTCTCCTCTCGGAAGAGATGTATAAGAAACTTGAGCACTCATTCCCGCGCGGGCGCGCACAGTTCTCCATCGTGCCGGATCCGCAGGATATCGACGAGCTGCAGCGCGTCTTGAACGGCGCTCTCTTTGATCTTCCGCATGCGCGAAAAATCGCAGCGCCAGCCACTGAAGAGATGCACGCAACGAACGATTGGGATGCCTATGTCGCTACACACGTCGAGATACTTGAGGATGCGATACGGTCTCGATCACTCCTCCGTATGTTTCGACACTGACCATTACGATGGCGTTGACTTTTGTGGGAAACACGGCATTGTTTTTGTACGCACGCTGGGAATGAGTCCCGGCCTGCCGTTTCCGAAGGAGGAAACCATGCGCCTTATCAGCACTCTCGTGATCGGCGCCGCCTTGGCGGTGGCTCCGACGTTCGTCAGTTCGCCGGTCCATGATTCCGGCGCGTTCGCCCAGATGGGGGGCAAGAAGAAGACAGCGAAGCCGCCGTCCAAGCCCAAGCCCAAGAAGACCTACGCCGAATGCCAACAGGAGGCGATCGACCTCGGCGGCATGGGCAGGGGCATGGGTGGACTCATGAGGCGCTGCCTGGGTGGCTGATCCAGCTCCCAAGGCATCGCAGGCTCCGGCTCACGCCGGGGCCTTTTTCTATACGTTACAAATGCTGCGTAGTTTCGCCTTCGCCACTTCATCCACCTCGGCTATTCCTCGCGGATCCGACGAGCCTAGAGGATTCCACAATTTGTTTTGCACGCCGGAGGTCCTTCATCACGAGGTCTTCGAACTCTTCCCCGAAGTTCTCGTCGCGTTCGATGATGAGCGCGCGGATATTCGCATGCATCGCAACGTACTCGAGAAGAGGCCAGACGCCCTCGTTGTCGCCCGAGATGCCCTGTGAATGCGAATCATAGAAAACACCCTCATGTATCTCGCCGCCGGCAAGGTGTATGTGCACGAGATTTTGGAGGGGATACTGCCGCACCAGCTGCATGGCGTCTTTCTTCTGATTGAATGCATTAATAAAGACGTTAGTTACGTCGAGAAGGAGGCCGCAGCCAGTTTTTTCGCAGACGCGCGAGATGAATTCCGGCTCTTCGTAATCGGCCTCGGGGATGGTAAACGGGGCGGTGATATTCTCAAGGACGAGCGGCTTGCCGATGAATTGCTGTATCTGGTCGACACGGCTGCACACATGCGCAAGCATTTCCTTGGTGAACCAGAGCGGCGAGAGATGGCCGATATCGAGCATGTCATCGTCGTGGGTAAGCGCGTAGTGGTCGCTGTAGTAGTAGGCACCCACATCATCGGTAAGCCATTTCATATCCCTAAGGTATTGCTCCGGTATCGGGGAGGCAGAGCCGATGGAGAGTTTGATGCCGTGCGGAATAACGCGGAAATAGGACTTCGCTTTTTCCAGGTATGCGATATTTCTCGCGATCCTGTCAGAGAAGAACTTATCGGAAATGATCTCCACGGTGTCTATCTCTCTGCTCCGCGCAAACGTCTCATCGGAGATGTCGCTCCGGAGGCCTATGCCGCATCCGATATAGGGGATTTTCGCGAGCTCGTGCATACAATTAAATAAAGACGCTTCGGCCCGCGAGGCCGCGTCCGTACATAAGTTTTGCAACGCGAAAGAGATCGCCGAGGCTTGCGCGACCGAGCCTTCCGTACGCGCCGAGCAGTGAGGTCATTGAGAGCACCCCCCGATGTGCATAGATATCGCGCACAAGACGCGCGATATCCACAGAGATGGGAACGACGATCGGGTCCTCCGGCGCACCCCACACGAGTGCCGGCGAATCCTTCCAGAAAGGCATTAAGACGACGTAGTCGGTCCTCTTGAGGATCATTTTTGTCCTGCCTAAGCGCTTTCCGCGCAGATCTTTCTGGAAATGTCCGAGTTGCTCCACAGGGAGGCCTCGGATCGCGCGCCGCTCCTTCTCGGTGAGTGAAAAAGGGGCAAGTACGCGCTCGGGGTCTCGCTCAAAATCCTTTAGGAGCGATTCGCTCGTGTAGAGGTTGAGAAGTGCGCGCTGAAAGTCGTAGAGCATGGGCCGTGGTTATGCACACGAACGCCAAGGCGTTAGAGAGCCGTGCTATCATAGCACATATGTCTTCGCTCCCGCTTCTCAAGAGGGCCAGGCGCGTAATCAAGAGCGTCCTTGCCATACTGCTCGTCTCGATCGGAGCATTCATCGGCTTCAGTATGCAATCGCTGCGCTCGCTTGCCGGTTCGGCGCAAGAAAAAACCTCCACCGACAATGCGCGCATTGGCGCTGCCGCAGGGCTTCTCGGCACCCCTCGTGCGCATGCGGATGTCGTTGACCCAAGCGGAGGCGATTCCCCCCCCGACCCTCTTGGCTGCGGATGCAATTGCAGTGAAGGAGGTGGTGACGGCGGTAGCGGCGATGGTGACGACGGTGATGGCGGCTGAATATGACAACGCGCACTAGTTTACTAGCCGGGATTGTAGTCGTAGTCGTTCTTATAGGCGGAGCGGCATATTGGTGGCATAGCCAGTCCGCGGTGGAGCGTATTCTTGAGAGTCGCAGCGAAGGCGACTACGAAGAAGCAATCTTCGAAGCGGAACGGATCCAATCATCCGTATTCATCCCCGCCGACGAAAAAGCGCTCGCGACCATCAATACGACGGCTCTTCGCTATGAGCTCTCGGGCAACGTCGAGGACGCGCTAGAGAGTATACGCGAACTAAAAGGTATCGCAGGGGACGCCTCACTCTCCGCATACGTCCGTGCCGCAGCGCAGAATACGATCGCTCTCTGGTACCAGAACACGGGTAACGACAAGGCAGTTTTCGAAGAGATATTTAAAGATATGCCGTACAGTCAATACCTCGTCCCTACGAATCGTTCCGAGTCGATCCGTAATCTTCAGGTCGAGATCTATAAGAGCTATCCAAACGCACGCGACGGAATGACCATCGCCGGCAACTTTATGAAAACCGCATACAGCAGCGGCCGGAGTTCTACGAGAACCCGTCTTCTAGATAGCGCCCAAACATACCTTGTTGAAGCTCAAGCGCTGCTCGCAGAGGAGGGGGAAGGGGACAAAGCGTCCCAGTCGTACGTGGCTACGAGGTATTGGGAAGCGTATACCATTGGTGGCCTTGCTAATTTCGGTCGCGGAGATTACCGCAGCCAGTACCAGCAAAAATACGAAGATCTTCTATCGTTCTTGAAGAACGAGGGCGGATTCGACCAGAAGCGCTGGATCCCGATCACACTGTGGCGGTACGGCGTGTTCACGATGATAGTTCACAACGACAATGAAAAAGCTCGGGCCCTTTTTACCGAGGCGGTACAGGCGATAGGAACCACCCCGACACCACAATCGAGTAATCTCGTTGCGCTGCTCAAGTCTTTCAAGGAGGAAAAAGAGAATGGCAATACGAGCCGCGGAGTAAGGCATTTCGACCGCGCGGCAGCCTTATCACCGGAATTCAAAGCACTCGTCGACGGCATTTGAGCATGTCGTTCTTTGCGTGGGTGCGCGCGAAGCATAAGCGTGCCAGCGTTTTCCTTGCAACGATCGTGGTGCTCTGCCTCGTGCTTTTCGCATTGAATCCAATTGTCGTCACATACGAGCGCTCAGCGCTCGCACTGTTTCCCTCCGCTGAGCGCGCATTTTCATACGGGTCGCGTCACCTCGACTATGCCCACCCCTCTCTCTACAGCATCGACGACGCGGCGTATTTTTACCAAAAAGCCGCCGCACTCGACGCGGAGTACCCGTATGTGCACCATCAGCTTGCACGCATCTCGTTCTTGAAAGGGAATTTCCTACTTGCACTCATCGATATCAATAAAGAGATCGAGATGTACGGAGACCAGGAACCAAACACGTATTACATCCGCGCGCTCATCAACGGCTACCGCGGCGACTACGCTGCTGCGGCATATGATTACGAGCGTTTTCTTGAAGTGTACCCGACGAACTGGGCAGCGCTAAACGACTACGCATGGGTCCTTCTGAAAGCCGGCGAACATGAGAGGGCGCGCGATGCGGCACTTCGCGGCCTTGAGTATTTTCCGGAAAATGCCTGGCTCTTGAATTCGCTCGCAATTGCTCTCTATGAGCTCGGGGAATATGAGGATGCACACGACGCTTCACAAAAAGCCGCTACCGCAGTGGCGCGCGTAAGCGAGTCTGAGTGGTCGCATGCGTATCCGGGCAATGACCCTGCTATTGCAGCGGAGGGACTTACCACGTTCAAAGGAGCAGTCGAAAAGAATATGCACATGATAGAAGAACGGAGAATTTCCAGCGTGGTAGAATCAAAATGACGTATGAAGTACCGCCCTCGGACTGCCTCGCTCTCTGTCGATGCGCTCTCGGTCACGCTCACGGTTTTTACAGCGATCCTTTTTGCGGTGGCTTTCTTCTCCCTCGTTGCCCATGCAACATTCGTTTCCAGTGAAGTCAAATTCACTGATGCCTCAGCAAGTGGACTTGCCATCATGCCCGCCTCGTGTGCATCCACCCCCTCGCATGAGGTGTGTCGTCAAGCAATTACCGCTTATTGCCGAACGATAGATAATAACGAGGAGTGCACAACGACTAGGCAGCAAACCGGCACCGATGGGAATCCTCAAGGAGGATGGCAGCCCCGATTTGAGACTGTATGCACGACTTTTTCAGCAGGCCCTAACCCGCACTTTGTGGGCGAATGCGACCTCCCTGATCAGTGCCCCAATATGATTGGCTATCAATCGTCCACAAGCGAGTGCCCAGATGGCCCTACCGACGCCTGCCCCAACATGGCCGGCATCCAATCATCTCCCAGCGATTGTCCAAGCACTTCCAGATATTCCTGCAACGCTGGCAATCAGTGTGTGCAGGATTCGAGCGGCCCGTACACTTCATCGAGTTGCAACAATGAATGCGTTCCCGATTCCTGTCCGCTCCCGCGCCAGATCATCGGCGGCGTATGCCGCTGTGACGACGGATATACCTACAATTCAGCGACCAACCAATGCGTTCCCGATTCCTGTCCGCTCCCGCGCCAGATCATCGGCGGCGTATGCCGATGTCCCGCAGGGTACACATACCAAAGCAGTACCAATCAATGCATATTCGACAACTGCCCGGCAGGGCAGGCGCGTAACCCGATAGATAATCAATGCCACGTGCTTTGCCCGAATGGGACAACATTTGCGCCCAACGACGACATCAACCAGTGCTCGCAGTGTGCTGCAAACATGGGACAGACATGCTTTGCTCACAATAGTTGCGGCATGCCGGGAGCTGCGGGAGTAGTGCAGTGCAGCGGCGCGTGCAGCGCTTTCCCGCCATCCGAGAATCTTTGCGTAGCTGCGCCGCGGATCATCACATGGCTCGTCCGACCGCTCCTGGTACAAAGCGGAAGCCCGACATTCCTCACCTGGAATACCGCGAATGTTGCCTCCTGCAGTGTGAGCGGCACCAATGGCGACGGCAAACAGGGCGCGTCGTGCCCGCAGGGCTGGTGCGCCACTTCTGGCACACATCTGCAATCTGGGCCCATTTTAGGGCAGACCACATACATGCTCACCTGCATTGGCAACAACAACTCGACGATAGCGACAAGCTCGACTGTCAACATCGTGCCGGTGTTCCAGGAAAATTAGAACCACGGAGTGGTATAGTCACCGTATGACCGGGACAACACACTTGCCTCAAACACTCCTTGTCGTCATCGTATCTTTTCTTATTGCATGGGGACTCGCCCATTCTGCGCAAGCGCAAGAGACACCGGCCGAGCTTAGTGCCACGATCCGCGCAGAGCTCATGAGCGATCCACGAACCGCCGGTCTTTCAGAAGCGCAGATCGAGGGATTGGTAAACCTTCTTACACAAGAAGCGCAAAAACAGGGAGTCACCTCGCGCGATATACAGTGGCGTCCGCAACAGTACGGGAACGCCGAGGATGACGTTCCAATGGATTACTGTGGCGCAACACCAGCGCTCTTGTGCGCCTTTAGCACCGCGTTCGGCTTAGCCGGCACCGATCCGACGATCCCCTTCACACTCGGCGCAGCTTCGATGGGGCTTATCTGGATACTTGCCGAAATGATCCATCGCCGCAGACATCCATATATAAGTGCCCCTCCGACTGTCTGATTTGCGTTTTTTCTCTCCTTGCGTATACTGCCCCCACGTCCTCCTTCGCTAAAGCTACGGATGGACAAGCTACGTCCCCATAGGGACCAATGGTGCGGGTCTCCGCGCTGTTGCGCGGATTTTTCGTAACTATGAACCCCGTTAGAAGTAACGGGATACGGGTTGGGAAATCAAAATGATTCAATAAAACGTATGACAGAGAAAACTTCTAACGGGGTGAAATTCATGCTCGCAACCAAGGGCCGTATGACGCAAGTCTTCGACGAGAAGGGGACTGTTGCCGCTGCCACAATTCTTACTGCAGGGCCCCTTATCGTGACCCAGCTCAAGAGTGCCGAAAAAGACGGCTACGCAGCAGTACAAGTGGGGTTCCGCGCCAAAAAAGAATCTCGCGTCAACAAAGCACAAAGTGGCAAGCCATTTCGAGTGTTCCGCGAATTCTCGCTCGAAGCATCCTCGCAGCCAGAAGCTGCCGCTTCCATTGACGTGTCTATCTTTACGCCGGGCGACATCGTCGCGGTATCAGCAACTTCAAAAGGAAAAGGATTTCAGGGCGTCGTAAAGCGCCACGGATTCCATGGGGGCCCGAGAAGCCACGGACAGAAGAACAGGGAACGCTCTCCCGGCTCTATCGGCGGCGGCGGCCGTGCAGGCGGGCGAGTCGTCAAAGGCATGCGTATGGCAGGCAGAATGGGAAATGAGCGCATCACGGTAAAGAATCTAAAAGTCTTGCAAGTGGATGTAGCCTCCAATACACTCGTCATTTCCGGCGCTATTCCTGGCTCACCGGGGACGCTTGTCGAGATCAGAGGAAATTGAAAATTTCAAACTTAAAATTCTACATTTACTATGGAGTCTCCAATTTACAATTCAGCAGGCAAAAAAGTCGGGAACGTACAACTTCCTGAAAGCGTTTTTAATGTTGCCTGGGGCGACTCGCTGATGCACCAAGTAGTGGTCTCGATGCAAGGAAATGCGAGACCCAATGTGGCCCATGTGAAAACGCGTGGCGAAGTGCGAGGTGGAGGCCGCAAACCTTGGGCGCAGAAAGGTACAGGCCGCGCGCGCCACGGCTCTACGAGAAGTCCCATTTGGAGAGGAGGCGGCGTCACCCATGGGCCTCGCAACGAAAAGAACTATTCTCGTGCGATACCGAAAAAGATGCGCGCAAAGGCGCTTTTCATGGCGCTTTCACGCAAGTTTAAAGACGGGGAAATTATGTTTGTTGATTCATTTGGGATCTCGGAGCCGAAAACCGCTACAGCCAAGAAGGCACTCACCATGCTCTCAAGGATCTCGGGCTTTGAGAAACTCGCTGCGAAGAAGAAAAATGCGGCACTCATTGCATTCGCCGATCCCACGGATGCGGGGCAAAAGAGTTTCCGCAATATCGGTAATGTGAGCGCCACTCCGGTGCGCAACTTGAACCCAGTCTCCGTGCTCGGCAGCACCTACCTCGTTATCGAGAATCCCGAGGCGGCGATCGCGATCGTCGAGAGCCGAGTAAGAAAAGGCGAGGTAAAGACACAATAATAATATGGCGTGGTTCAAAAAAAATAAGCCTGAAGAGAAGAAAGTGCGTCCTGAAGCAGAGGCTCCACGTGGCGACGCCTTGGGGAACTCTAAAGGCGTCGCCTCAACCACTGCAACGCTGGCGCACGTGCTGCGCCATGCGCGCATCACCGAAAAAGCGACGATGCATTCTGCTGATAGCGTGTACACGTTCGATATCGCAGCGCGCGCTTCGAAGCGCGACGTTATCGCCGCAGTACGCGCTCTCTATAAAGTGACGCCGCGCATGGTGCGTGTGGTCACAATCCGCGCGAAGATGAGGCGCAATGCCCGCACCGGCAAGCGCGGAGTAACAAGCGGTGGCAAGAAGGCATACGTGTACCTTAAAAAAGGAGAGACTATCACGTAATTGTTATGAGCGAAGCGGATTACAAGTACGAGACCCTCCCACATTTTCCGCTCAATGCGTTAGAGTCGAATATAGCACTGTGTCAGAGACCCGTCTCAACAATGCGCCGTGTATGGCAGCCAGTTGTGCGAGCGGAAAATGTGGGAGGGTGTAAGTTGTTTCTAAACTCGATTACTCTCGTTAAGAAAAACTAACATGAAATCCTACAAACCAACGACAAAATCAGAGCGGCAGCACACGAGCATCGAATACCGGAAGCTCCTTTCGGGGCACAAGCCCCACAAGCCGCTCATGAAAGGCGCGCGAAGCTTCGGCGGTCGCAACTCGTTCGGCCGCATTACGGTGCGTCACCAAGGCGGCGGGCACAAGAAAAATCACCGCCTGGTGGATTTCCGCTTCGACAAGAAAGATATCCCTGCAAAGATCACATCAATAGAATACGATCCATTCCGCTCAGCATTTATCGGCCTTGCGGTGTACAAAGATGGTGAGAAGCGCTACGTCGTCCTTCCGCAAAAAGTGAAAGTCGGCGACACGTTCCTCGTTTCCGAAACTGCACCCCTCACTCCCGCCAATCGCTTGCCGCTTGGCAATATGCCGGTCGGCACATTTGTCTACAACATCGAATTGAGACCGGGCGAAGGCGGTGTCATTGCACGCTCCGCCGGCAACTACTGTGAGGTCATTGCGCAAGACGCTGGTTATACGCACCTGAAGATGCCTTCGACGGAGGTGCGCAGAGTTATCTCGACCGCCTGGGCTTCTATTGGCGAAGCTTCCAATGAAGAGCATCGATTGGTAAATCTTGGGAAAGCCGGCCGCAGCCGCTGGATGGGTGTCAGGCCCACGGTTCGCGGAACTGCCATGAACCCGGTCGACCACCCCCACGGCGGAGGCGAAGGGCGCCAAGGCCGAGGATCGCGCCGCCAGAAGACCATGTGGGGCAAGCCCGCAGGCAAGGGGCAGAAGACCCGCCACCCGAAGAAATACTCCAACGTCTTTATCGTGTCTCGGCGTAAAGTAGGGAAGAGAAAATAACCTCTTTCCGCCTTTATCTTGCGCTCATGCCCATTTTCCTATACATTGTGCGGACGCCCGCGAGGCGTTTTTAATTGAAACTATGACACGATCGCTCAAGAAAGGTCCGTACGTGGACGTCAAATTGATGAAGAAAGTCTCTCTCCGAAAAAGCGGGCAGGGAGCTATTAAGACGTGGGCTAGAAGCTCGCAGATCGCGCCAGAATTCGTCGGCTACACATTTGCAGTGCACACGGGCAAGAATTTCGACGAGATTTTTGTGACCGAAGACATGGTAGGGCACCGCCTCGGAGAATTCGCGCCGACGACTAAATTCATCAAACACGGCGGCCGCATGCAAAAAGAGACCGAAATGGCGGCGAAAGCCGCCGAGGTCGCAGCTGCAACAGCAGCGAAAGCGACTGCAACGACGACCGCCGCCGCTAAAAAGTGATTTTCTACTAACTACGTACTACTTTCTACTAACTATTCATTATGAAAGCACTCCTCACCAACTATCACCAGTCGCCCCGCAAGGTCCGGCTCGTCGCCGATCTTATCCGTGGCAAATCTGTTGTTGCAGCGCGCGCGGCGCTTTTGTATCTCCCGAAGAAATCTTCGCCCGTGATCGGCAAGCTTTTGGATAGTGCCATTGCGAACGCAAGCAGGGTAGGAGCGACGGCGGAAAATCTTTTTGTGAAAACCATCACGGTCAATAAAGGCGGCGTCATGCGCCGCACGAGGCCGTTTGCTCGCGGTCGCGCGGGACGAATCAACAAGACAATGAGCATCGTTTTCTTAGAGCTCGGCACGTCTGCGAGCGTCAAAACTCCCAAAAAATCGAATCGCAAAGCAGCGGCTAAAAAAGTTGCCGCGAAATAACTACTAACTACGCACTACTTTCTACTAACTATTCCAATATGACCCACACTGTACATCCATACGCCCACCGACTCGGCATCATTCGCGATTGGAAGTCGCGTTGGTTCGCCAAGTCTCCCGCAAAATACCGTGAGAACGTCTGCGTGGATGCCGCGATCCGTCGCTTCCTCAAGAAGCGCTTGCGCGGCAATTACGTTTGCTCCGTTGAGATCGAGCGCAACGAAAAAGCCATCCGTGTCATCATCAAGACCTCGCGCCCGGGCCTCGTCATCGGCCGCGGCGGGGAAGGCTCTGTCAAGCTCACCAAAGAAATCGAAGCGATCATTCGGACGGTACCGCATGCCGAACGAAAAGCAGTGCGTCTCGATATCGAAGAGGTCCGCTCGCCAGAATCTCAAGCGCCCGTCATTGCGTACATGGTCGCTGAAGGGCTGGAGAAGCGACAAACGTTCCGCAGGGTGCTGAAGCAGACAGTAGAAAAGGTCATGGCGAATCGCGACGTGAAAGGCGTGCGCATCGCTATCGCAGGCCGCCTCGGCGGGGCGGAGATGTCCCGGACCGAAGAGATAAAGCGCGGAAGGGTGCCTCTGCAAACGCTTCGTGCCGACATCGATTTCGCGCGGGAACAGGCGTACCTTCCATACGGCGTTATCGGCATCAAAGTATGGATTTACAGAGGAGAAGTCTTCGCCGACGACAAGAAGTCCGCCCAAGGCGGATCAGCCTCGGGCCGAAAATAATCTATGCTCGCACCAAAAAAAGCAAAATACAGAAAGTGGCAAACCGGTCGCCGCGGGGGCAGACGCCTCGTCGCTCCTGAGACCCGCGGAATAACGGTCGCGTTCGGAAGTTTTGGTCTAAAAGCGCTCTCGCAAGCGCGCGTCACGTCTAATCAGATCGAGGCAGCGCGCCGCGCGCTCACGCGTGCGGCGGGGAAGTCTGCCAAGATCTGGACGCGCATCTTCCCGGACAGGCCGTTCACGCAAAAAGCTGCGGAAGTCGGTATGGGATCCGGCAAGGGCGACGTGCAAGGATATGTCTTTGATGTGCGCCCGGGCCGCGTCATATTCGAGATCGACGGCGCGCCGGAGCCCATGGCGCGTGAAGCTCTACGCAAAGCGGGCACGAAATTGCCTTTGCGAGCGCGCGTTGTCACGCGAGACTAATATATGATGGATTTTTCAAAACAAGATGTGGCGGAGTTGCAAAAAGCAATTGCCGACAAACGCGAGGCGCTGCGCGTATTTCGATTCGGGGGGGCGGGAAGTCGCACGCGCAATGTCCGCGAGGGCAGGGCGCTTCGCCGCGAGATCGCACAGATCCTGACCGAGCTGCGCGCACGAGAACTTGATTCAAAGAGGAACAACGCATAGGATACGCATTCATATGGAAAATGAGATCAAAAGTGGGAAAACCTTCGAAGGCGTTGTCGTAAAGGCAGCAATGAAAGACACGGCAACCGTGCAGGTGGAGCGCTACGTGAAGCATCCGAAGTACAAGAAGTTCATGCGCCTCAATAGGAAATTCCTTGTGCATGATGTGGGCAACACGGCGCAAGTCGGAGACAAAGTTGTGATTCGAGAAACGCGCCCGATCTCTCGCCGCAAACACTTCATTTTGGTTTCCCGCATAACGTCCGTGAAGGCAGAATAATCGTATGATCCAAGACCGAACACTCGTTAAAATCGCAGATAATTCCGGGGGCATCATAGGCCGGGTCTTTAAGGTATTGGGTGGCTCGAAGCGCCGCTACGCGGGCATTGGCGACGAGGTCGTGATATCTATCCAGACCGCACAACCGCGCAAAGCAGTCAAGAAGAAGGAAGTGCACCGCGCAGTTGTGGTGCGCCAGACAAAAGCACTCCGACGCACCGACGGCTCGTACGTACGTTTTGATGAGAATGCCGTTGTCCTTATCACCGGATCGGGTAAAGAGCCAAAAGAGCCAAAAGCAAACCGCGTATTCGGGCCCATCCCGCGTGAAGTCGTGGAGCGCGGCTATCAGCGCATCGGATCTTTGGCTCCTGAAATTGTTTAGAATCTGTTATGAACAACGTGAATTACAGATTCTTAACCCTGTTAAATCCCGCCGAGGGCGGGTCGGCGAAGCCGAATTTAACAGGGTGTAAGTTATTTCTAAACTCGCTAACGCTCGCTAAGAAAAACTAACATGAAGCTAAAGAAAGGAGACAAAGTGCTGGTAATAGCGGGGAAAAACAAAGGAAAAAGCGGAGCGATCGTGCGCGTTTTGGTGCACGACAACATGGTACTCCTCGACGGCATCAATCTCGTAAAGCGCCATCGTCGGCCCTCGGCTCAGAATCGCAAAGGGCAAATCGTCGATAAGCCCATGCCTATACATGCATCCAATGTCATGCTTGCTGATCCAAAAACCGGCAAGCCGACGCGCATTAGGATCGTACGCAAGGACGGAGCGCGCCAACGAATTGCTGTTAAGAGTGGAGAAGAAGTATAATTGCAAATTTTCAATTTAAAATTTTAAATTTGAACTCGCTTATGCATGTCACGACCACACCACGACAAACGACATTCAACGCCATGAAGGCAGAATTCGCATATACCAACCCAATGCAAGCACCGAGGATCCAAAAAATCGTTATTTCCACAGGCGTTGGAAAGGTCAACAAGGATAAGAAGCGCCTTGAACTCGTCGAAGATCGACTCGCTCGCATTACCGGCCAGCACGCGGCACCTCGCGCCGCGAAAAAGGCGATCGCGAATTTCAAAAGCCGGACAGGTGACACGGTCGGCTACCAAGTGACACTCCGCGGCGCGCGCATGCAGGCGTTCCTCGACAAGCTCATCCACATCGTTTTTCCTCGCGTCAAAGATTTCCGCGGCTTGAAGACAAGTGCGATCGATGAAATGGGTAACATCACGTTGGGTCTCAAGGAGCACACGGTATTCCCAGAAGCGTCCGATGAGGATGCAAAAGATATCTTCGGGCTCGCGATCACGATCACGACAACTGCCAAGAACAAGAAAGAGGCAGAAAGTTTCCTGCGCCACATTGGCCTGCCGTTGCAAACGAACGCGTAGCGTTCGTTTAGGACGAGAACTTCTTCTCGTCCGGCAACAGGCAAGAGGCGGAGCGATGTTTTTGCGAAGCAAAAACCGTGAGCCCGGGGAGGAAGCACTTAGATTTTCTGAGTGCAAAGCACGATAGAAAATCTTAGTGACTTGACCCTGCCGCTCCAAGAGAGCAAATAAAACAAACGAGCGCCCGTGGGCGCCCGCTTCGTGTCGGTCTCATTGGACCGTGTCGTATTGGAGCTCGTTGCCTTTGTCGTCGACCGCAGCCCAACACATGTAAGGGATGCGCTTACCTTTGACGAACTGGATCGCCAAATCCTTGTCGTCGTAATCGCCGACCAGGTAAAGCTTCCGTGCTTCGTCATCGACCATCTCGGGTCCATAGTCGATACAGACCACGCGGAATTTGCCGACCGGCGCAACGAGGTCTTCTTCACTGATAGGGTGGTCGAAACACCCCTTGTCCTTCCCGTCTGAGAACTCCATCGCCACCTCCTGCGGTTACGTTGGTGCCACGACTATAGATTCTTTCGTTTGACTTTACAAGCTATGTCGCATATATTGTCCAAGCCTCGTAGGGGGCTTTGTTTTTTAGCCTGATCCTGCTTGCCCTGAGCTTGTCGAAGGGGGAAGGATATCGTAAGAAATCGAAGCCACGCGAAGCTTTCGTAACCCAACATCCGAAAGGTGGGGTGCAGAAGCTTCAACCTCCTTACACGGCCTCTCGACTAGCTCGAGGTAAACAGATTCATGGCAAAGAAATCAATGATCATAAAGGCGAACCGCGTGCCGAAATTTTCGTCACGGACGGTCCGCCGCTGCTTCAAATGTGGCCGTCCCCGCGGCTTTATGCGCGATTTCAATCTCTGCCGCATCTGCTTCCGCGAAGAGGCATTAGAAGGCAACATCCCCGGCATAAAAAAATCTTCATGGTAAATACGAATCTACAAATAAATACGAATCTGCGAATGACTGCGAATAAAATGCACGCATATTCGTTGCCATTCGTAGCATTCGCATCTGCACCCCATTCGGATATATGGTAAACGACACGATCGGTGACCTCATAATCCGCCTTACCAACGCCGGCGCGATCAGGAAGCCGAGTGTCTCAGTCCCATACTCTGCTTTTAAAATGGCGATCGCGGAGAAGCTGAAAGAGATCGGGCTCGTGGAGAATATTGAGAAGAAAGGAAAGAAAGTTCGCAAGACGCTCGACATCGTGCTCAAATACAATGAAGCTGGAAAGCACATGATCTCAGGGGTGAAGCGCATCTCGAAGCCGGGCCGCCGTATGTATAAGAGCATGCGCGAGATCATGCCGGTTCGCTATGGCCATGGCGCGCTCATTCTCTCGACACCGAAGGGTGTCTTGACCGACAAAGAAGCGCGCAAGGAGAAAGTGGGCGGGGAAGCGCTGTTTGAGATCTGGTAGTTCGACTACGCTCACTATAAATAATACTTATGTCACGTTTAGGAAAACTAGCTATAAAGATTCCCGCAGGCACCGAAGTCTCGGTTGTTTCCCACGAACTGATCGTCAAGGGAAAAGGAGGCACACTCAAGAAGATGCTCCATCCGGCGATCTCTGTTTCTGTAGCAAGTGGCGAGGCTACCGTTACGCCAAAGGAAATGTCGCGCCTCGGGCGCGCTCTATGGGGCACCTACGCTGCGCATGTGCGCAACATGGTAGCGGGCGTTAATACGCCGTTCGTGAAGAAGCTCCAGGTAGAAGGAATTGGCTATCGCGCAGAGCTCTCGGGAAAGTCACTCAAGCTTTCGGTAGGATTCTCGCACCCGGTCGTTCTCTCAGTGCCCGAAGGCATTACCGCGACGGTAGAGAAAAACGTCGTCACCGTTTCAGGAGCCGACAAAGAACAAGTCGGCGAATTTGCCGCATCAGTACGCGCCACCAAGAAGCCGGAGCCGTATAAAGGCAAGGGTATTCGCTACGAAGGCGAGGTCGTGCGTGAGAAGCAGGGTAAGAAGGCTGCCACTGCTGCAGCCGCGTAGTTCGACATGGCTCACCATAAATAATTATGTCACTTTCAAAAACACAGCAAAGGGATAGGCGGCACAAGCGTGTGCGAGCGAAGGTTATTGGCAGCGGATCGCGCCCGCGGCTCTCGGTCTACAAATCAAATACGCGGCTCGTCGCGCAGATCATTGATGACTCGAGCGGCGTGACCATTGCTGCTGTGTCCTCGGCCACGCAGAAAGGAAAGGCCCCGCGTGAACGCGCCGAAGCTGCTGCCGCAGCGCTTGCCAAATCTGCCGCTGCAAAAGGCGTCAAAGCAGTTGTCTTCGATCGTGGCGGCTTCCAATATCTCGGTACCGTGAAGGCATTTGCCGATGCCGCGCGCGCCGCCGGATTAGAATTTTAATATCACTATATGAACGCAGAACAAAAACCAGAACAGGAAGATCAGGTGCTGCCTGTTGAGGAAGTCGTTGTGTCGGAGGTGGCGGTGGCGGCGGCCGAGCCGAAAGCTCCGGAGCGCCGACCCTTCGGGGGCGCACGTGGTGCCCGTACGGGTGGCAGAGATCGCCGTCCCGGCGGCCGCCGCGGAGGAGGGCGCGGGGGAGATGAGCGCCGAAGCGAGTTCGCACAAAAACTCATCGGCATTCGACGCGTAGCGCGCGTCATGGCCGGCGGCCGCCGATTCAATTTCAGCGCCGCACTGGTCTTGGGCGACAAAAAGGGCCGCGTAGGCGTGGGCCTCGGCAAAGCCGCTGACACAGCACAAGCGATAGAGAAAGCGACGCGTGCGGCAAAACGCGCGATGATCAGTTTACATCTTACTGCCAATCGAAGCCTTTCTCACAATATCGAAGCAAAGTACTGCGCCTCACGAGTCGAGATCCGGCCTTCTCCGGGCCGTGGGCTCGTGGCGGGCTCTTCCGTGCGCACCGTCCTTGAACTTGCGGGAGTTTCCGATGTTACCGCAAAATTGCTCTCGCGCAGCAAGAACTCAGTCAACAATGCGCGAGCAGCTATCGAAGCTCTGAAACAAATCTCGACAAAATAATTCCTCGTCAACTACTCACCATCCTTATGGCTTCACTCAACTCACTCAAACGCTCAGGTGCGCGCAGCAAACGGCGCGTTGGGCGCGGCGGTAAGCGCGGCAAGACGGCAGGCCGCGGCACTAAGGGCCAGAACGCACGTGCGGGGCGCAAGAAGCGCCCAGAGATGCGCGATATCATCAAGAAATTACCGAAGCGCCGCGGATACGGCAAGAATCGCGGCCGTACTGTCGACGGCTCGAAGCCAGCAGCTGTCGCGATCTCCCTCGATCGACTCGAGAAGCTTTTTGAGAGCGGCGCAGAAGTAAACTCTCATTCTCTTGCCGACAAAAAGGCAATTTCTTCGCGCACGATGCCGCCCGCCAAGATAGTAGGTTCAGGCTCACTCACCAAGAAGCTCTCCTTCAAAGGTATTGCCGTTTCCGCTGCTGCACGCGCTGCTATTGAGAAGGCAGGTGGTACGATTGCCTAGTTCGACGAAGCTCACTATACATAACTATGATGGAAGCATTTCTTCGCAAAGTAAAACTCGTTTTCGAAGACGAGACATTGCGGACGCGCATTCTGTTCGTGCTGGGCGCACTGGTCGTTTTCCGCTTTCTAGCTACGATCCCGATCCCTGGCATCAATCACGCGCAACTCGAAGGATTCTTGGCCAACAACCAGTTCCTCGGCCTCTTGAATCTTTTTTCTGGAGGCGGCTTCTCGAACCTCTCGATCATGATGATCGGCGTTTCCCCATACATTACTGCTTCGATCGTGATGCAGCTCATGACTATCCTCATTCCAAAATTGAAAGAGATGTATCAGGAGGAGGGCGATGCCGGAAGAATGCGCTTCATGCAATACTCCCGCTACCTGACGGTGCCTCTGGCATTCGTCCAGGCATTCGGGTTCCTGTTGCTTTTGCAGCAAAACGGTATTGTGCCGGAGCTCTCGCTCTTGAGCTTTGTCACCAACGTCACCGTCATCGCGGCGGGCGCCATTCTTCTCATGTGGATCGGCGAGCTTATTTCGGAATTTGGCGTGGGAAATGGCATCTCACTCATTATCTTTGCCGGGATCGTCGCGGGGATCCCATCGTCCTTGGCGCAAGTCGTTTTCGCCTTTGATGTGGCACAGATCCCCGTGTATATCGCGTTTACCGCCGCCGCTGCGATCATCATCGCGGGCGTTGTATTTATTACTGAGGCGGAGCGGCCTATTCCGGTCACTTATGCGCGCCGGGTGCGGGGGAGCAAGGTCTTGGGAGGCATTTCCACCTATTTGCCGCTTCGCGTGAATCAGGCCGGTGTCATTCCGATCATCTTTGCGCTCTCGATACTCCTTTTTCCACAAATGATCGCGACATTTCTTGCGCGCAGCTCTATCCCTTTCCTCGCCTCCGGTGCGTCTGCAGTTGAAGCGGCGCTGGCCAATCAATGGGTCTACGGAGCACTCTACTTTTTGTTAGTATTCGTTTTTACGTACTTTTATACGGCTATTACGTTCGAGCCCAGTCAGATCGCAAAGAACCTGCAAAAAAATGGCGCATTCATCCCAGGGGTCCGTCCTGGCGGCACTACCTCCGAATACCTCGGCAACATCATCACGCGCATTACGCTCGTCGGCGCACTCTTTCTCGGAATACTTGCGGTTTTGCCGCTCGTGCTCCAGGGCATCACCGGTATTACTGCAATAACGATCGGTGGCACCGCACTTCTCATCGTCGTTTCTGTTGTACTTGATCTCGTCAAGAAGATTGACGCGCAGACCTCCATCAGAGAGTATTAACCAATGAAAAAAGAGCTGATCACGATCGCTGGCTCTTTGGGATCAGGAAAGTCTTCAACGGCGAAAGCGGTCGCTCGAGCGCTTGGCTACCGACATTTTTCTTCAGGCGATCTTTTTCGTGAGATCGCGGGCGCGCGCGGAGAATCAGTCGAAGCCACGAATATTTCCGCAGAAATACAGAAAGATATTGACCATCAGGTAGACGAGCGTCTGCAGCGAATGGGCAAAGAAGAAGACAAGCTCGTCATAGATTCGCGCCTTGCGTGGCATTGGATGCCGGACTCGTTCAAAGCTTTTCTCCTGCTTGACAGAGATCGCGCCGCAGAGCGCATATTTCAGGATGTATTGAAAAAGAGCCGAGTGAGCGAGGAGGCTCAGTCCGTTGCCGATGTGCGCGCTTCGATCGAGCGCCGGTTCGCAAGTGAGCAGAAACGATACCAAGCACTCTACAACGTGGACCCGACCGACCTGAAGAATTTCGATCTCGTCATAGATACGAAACATAATGATCTTGATGCCGTTGTGCGCATCGTATTGGAAAAATACAAGGCGTGGAGAGGAAATAAGACTCGCGTATAATGCACGTATGCAACCACTCACCGTTTTATTTTTTGGCTCGCAGGGAGCAGGCAAGGGAACTCAGGTCAAGATGCTCATCGAGCATCTTCAATCAAAATCTGATCGCGGGATCATTAGGATCGACATGGGTCAGGAGCTACGTAATGTAAGGGACACTGGTACATATGCGGGCAGGCTCACCGGAGAGATCATTGACAACGGCATCCGCATTTATGATTTTATGGCGATCTATCTTCAGACCAAGTTGCTCGTCGATAATTTTACCGGCGAAGAGCATATCATTGCCGACGGCCTTGCTCGGGGAGAGGATCAGACGAGAGGCTTTGACGATATGATGAAGTTCTTCAAACGTGAAGATCTCCAGATAATCAACCTCGTTATTTCAGACGATACCGCAGTTAAACGTCTTATGGCTCGCGGCCGTAACGACGATACGGAGGAAGCCATACGCAGACGTCTTGCATGGACAAAAACCGATGTCCTACCGCAGCTCGAGCTTCTCAAGATCCGGGGCCGCGCCGTTCGCGAGATAGATGGCGAGCCCGACGTCGCGACCATTCACAAGAACATTCTCTCCGCGCTCGGACTATCACAATGATCGTTCGCAACCAGGCAGACATCGATGCGTTGCGAGAAGGAGGAAAGCGGCTTGCCCGGCATGTGCGCAAGCTTGCTGAAATGGTCACCCCTGGCGTTACGGGGCAGGAGCTTGAGGAAGAGGCACAGAAAATGGTGAGGGCAGAAGGTGACGAGCTTGCTTTTTTTGGTCATACGGAGCGCAAGCGCGACAAACCGTATCCTTCAGGCCTATGCCTCTCAGTCAATGACGTGATCGTACACTCTCCTGCGAGCGACAACGGAGCCATCATCCACGATGGCGACGTGGTTTGCCTCGATTTCGGCATTAAACACAAAGGCCTGTACACCGACCACGCAGCCACGGTCATCGCCGGAAATAAACGCGACCCGGAAGACGAAAGGCTAGTTCGTGGCACGTATGAAGCGCTTGCGGCAGGTATCGCGCAGGCACATGTGGGTGCGACGACCGGCGACATCGGATATGCGGTGCAAAAAGTCGCTGAGAAATATAATTTCGGATATCCGAAAAATCTCTCCGGTCACGGCGTCGGGCTCAAAGTGCACGAAGAACCGCATGTGCCGAATTTTGGCGAGAGGGGAATGGGGGCAAAACTGCAAGAAGGCGAAGTTATCGCCATCGAACCCATGATGGCGCTCGGCTCCGGCGAGCTTTTCATAGACAAAGACGGACACTCATACCGTACGAAGGACGGCTCGCGCACCGCGCATGCCGAGCATACCGTGCTCATCACAAAAGAGGGGCCAGAAATTTTGACAAAGGAGTAAATATGAACGAGAGAGAACCAATACAAAAAGAATTCGGGGAGATAGAACGATTGGGCAACCACATATATATAAAGAAATTCGGCACAGAAAGGCAAGTCGGACAGGTTACATTACTTACGGAAGACAAACCGATCTCACACCTCGTAGCCCATTGGTTTTGGGTAGGCCAAAACGAGCAAGGAAAAGGCTTCGGCTCGCAACTCATGGAAGAAGTTGAGAAGGTAAGCCACGAGCAGGGGAAACCAGTGGTCCTGGCAGACGGCATCGAGAAAGACCAAAATCCACATGCAGTCGGTATGTATGCGAGGCGTAAGGGGTGGACAGGGTTCGGTTCTTTGAAAAAGAAATATGTCTTCGGAAATGACGAAGAAAAAGTATCAAAACTTGTTCAATATTATACAAAGCGTACAGTGTAATTACTTTGGCAACGGTTGTACTTATTGTGAGGCGCGGCGGGTGATATGTACTTATAAGCACCGACCGGATATTATAGGTACATATGGGAAAGCAGGAACGAGAGAGCAGAAAGAGAACTAAACGTAATCACTTGCGAAAGATTATTCTGGAAACAGTGAAAACTGCGGGCGTGATCAGCCTTGCGCTTGTCGCACCAAACGTCGTTGGAGCAATGACAAAGCTCGGGATGCTTCCTTCTCCGCGACAAAATGATGTCGTGAACCGGTCTTCTCGGCGATTGGTAAAATCGGGTCTTATGGAATGGAAGGATTCAAAACTCCGTTTAACCGCAAAAGGGGAGCGGACCCTGCGCGCGCTTGCACTTCGAGAATTCTCTTCCACAAAACCTATCCGTTGGGATAAAAAATGGCGAGTTTTGATCTTCGACATACCCGAACGTCGCAAGGGTTTGCGCCTGAAGCTTAGATCGACACTGCGGACTATCGGATTCATACGCTTGCAGGACAGCGTATGGGTGTATCCTTACGACTGCGAGGACCTCATTGCACTTTTGAAAGCAGATTTTCATATCGGCGATGATGTTCTCTACATGATCGTTGATTCTATCGAACGTGATACCGAATTACGACGACATTTTGAAGTTGGGTAGGGATGTACTTAAAGGCACCGACCGGATGTGATAAGTACATACCCTATATAGAAAAGATAACTCTTGGTATAATCGCAGCAATGGATGTTTTGGTTGTTGGTAGTGGTGGGAGAGAGCACGCGCTCGCGTGGAAACTGAAGCAGTCTCCACGCATTGGCAAACTTTATATAGCGCCAGGAAATGGGGGGACGAGCACCCTTGGAGAAAATGTACCAATCGGCCAAATGGAGTTTGAGAAACTCGCTCAGTTCGCGCAAGAAAAGAAGGTCGGCCTTACTGTCGTTGGCCCCGATGATCCGCTGGTTGGCGGTATCGTTGACGTATTCAAAGCCCGTGGACTCCGCATCTGGGGGCCGAGCCGTGAGGCGGCACAGATCGAAGGCTCGAAAGCATTTTCAAAGCAATTCATGCACGAAGCAAAGATCCCGACAGCGGAATTTGCGGTGTTCTCGAACGCTGCGCTAGCACTCGCGCATGTGCGCGTGAAAGGAGCGCCTATCGTGATAAAGGCGAGCGGATTGTCGCTAGGAAAAGGCGTCTATGTCTGCAGAGATCTTACTGAGGCTGAACGAGCGATCACGGAAATAATGGTGGAGCGCGTGCACAACGATGCGGGAAATGAAGTCGTTATCGAAGAATATCTTGACGGGCCTGAAATATCTATCCATGCGCTAACCGACGGCTACTCTCATATACTTTTTCCCGCTTCCCAGGACCACAAGCCAATTGGCGACGGAGATGTTGGAGAAAATACCGGCGGTATGGGGACGATCGCGCCGGTGCCGTGGGTAACGCCCGAGATGATGTCGAGCGTGGAAGGGCAGATCGTTACGCCGACGTTTGAAGCCCTCAAGAAAAATGGCATTCAATTCCAGGGCCTGCTCTATCCCGGGCTCAAGGTAACGCTCGGCGGCTTGGAAGTTCTTGAATACAACGCACGCTTTGGCGATCCGGAGACGCAGGTGTACATGCGTCTTCTGAAGACGGATCTTCTTGATCTTCTCGAAGCGTCTGTGGACGGAACTATCGATGCCCTGCGCACGAAGATCGAGTGGCATCGTGGTTTTGCAGCCAATATCGTCATCGCCTCCGGTGGCTACCCGGGCGAGTATAAAAAAGAATTGCCAATCACTGGTATCGAGGATGCAGAAAAGGTGGAAGGCGTCGTGACATTTCACGCGGGAACGAAGATAGAAAATGGGCAAGTAGTAACCGCCGGCGGCCGCGTGCTGGGAGTCTCGGCAATCGGCGGCACGCTCAAACAAGCGCTCGATCGCGCATACGAAGCCGTAGGCGAGATCTATTTCGAGGGTATGTACTTCCGCCGCGACATCGGCGCGAAGTCTCTTTCCGCCTGACAACGTAGGGAGGAGAGCTCTTTTGTGGGCTATAATTACGTTCATGCCTCCATCCATGGCGAAGGAGCGTTTACCCCACGCATCCGCGGAAAAATTCAAATCTCCGCAGGAGGAATTGGCCTATTTGCGTGAGCGTGTTGCTGAGAAAGAGGCCGAAATGGAAGCGCCCGGTAACCAGTTCGAAAAAGACCGTATCGCCAAGCGCGAAATTGCTACGTATGCCGATACGCCGGCAGCGACCGTTCTCCACGAGACTACTATTATGGCGGAGCACGATATTGTGCGAACCGTATTGAAGCTCGAACCGGAAACCCATGACAGGCAGGTTGATGAGATACTGCGGCTCGTTCAGCAAAGTGGCATCCGCAACGCGCTCTCCGTCGCCGCGCGGATGAAAAATCCACATCTTGAGGACGACATTCATCGAGCGCTGATACGCTACATCGCAGAAGGATTGCCTGATCATGGAATGGCGCCGCCCGAGCGAGTGCGCCGCGCGCTCAATATGGTTCTCTTCGAAATACACCCACAGGCGCATGGGGAAGGCGATAAACAAGATAACCAGCAGCACAAACTGGAGCAGTTGCTCTCTTCCTCCGAGCAGCTGTACGCCGGTCTCACGTCGCTCATCGATTCCCACGAAGGATTCTCGCTTGAGATCGCCGTTTCCGAAGGCAGCGAAGAAGCATTTCTCTACCTTGGTGTTCCGCGAGCAAAGAAAGTCTTAGCCGAGCGCCTTATCTCATCGGTTTTTCCGAACGCCCGCATGTCGGAGGCGCGTGGCGATTACAACATCTTTAATTACGAGGGGCATCATGCGGCAGCCTACGCCACTCTTGCCGATCACCCGTCGCTTCCCATCAAGACCCCCGACCTTTTTGAACACGACCCGATGAATATCCTCCTTGCCTCATTCGCTAAGCTCGCCAAGCACGGCGAGGGAGCGGCACTACAGTTAACGATTTCAACTGAGGGTGATCGCTACAACCACCACTACAAAAAGATCCTTCGAGAGCTTGAGAAGGGAAAGCATTTCCGTAAGGCGATCAAGGTACCCGAGACTGAGATAGGCGAGGCATTCTATACGATGGCCAAGCAAATATTCTCTCCTAAGGAGTACGAAATGGAAGTCGAAAAGCAATTTAGGCGCAGTTCCGACCAGGTCATGACGGAAGAGATCACGAAGAAGGTAAAAAGTCGTATTACTCCCGTTTCGATCAGGCTTGTGACCTCGGCGCCGACGAAAGCGCGCGCGGATGAGCTCATTAGCAACTTGGAGGCGCCTTTCAAGCAATATGACGATGCAAAGGGCAACCATTTTGTGTTCAAGAAAGTCGGGAGCTGGGGGCTCACAGAGTTTTTGCGCAGCTTCACGTATCGAGAATTCGATCATGGTATCGCGCTCCCGCTTTCGCTCGCCGAAGTGAGTAGTATTTTCCACTTCACCGCCGAACGGCTCACGACTTCGCGCGAGTTGAAGCGCAGCTTCGCCAAGCAAGCGCCAGCCCCCGTCGAGACTCCGACGGACGGCATCACTATCGGCATCAACAAGTACGGGGCAGATGAGACACCGGTGCGCTTTGGTGCAGCAGATCGCTTGCGGCACGCCTACGTCATTGGGCAAACCGGCACCGGAAAGACAGGCTTTTTGAAGAACATGATCATCCAGGATATTCATGCGGGCGAGGGCATTGCGTTCATCGACCCGCACGGCAACGACATCGAGGATATTCTCGCGGCTATTCCCAAGGAGCGCATGCAAGACGTTATTTACTTCGATCCGGCACATACGGCGCGGCCGATGGGGCTCAACATGCTCGAATATGACCGCACGAAGCCTGAGATGAAAACATTCGTCGTAGATGAGGTGTATGGCATCTTCCGCAAGCTCTATGCCGATGTGCCTGAAGCATTTGGCCCGATGTTCGAGCAGTACTACCGCAATGCCGTCCAGCTCGTGGTGGAAGATCCCGATACCGGCTCGACCTTCGTCGAGATCCCGCGCGTATTTGCCGACACCGCGTTCCGCAATCTCAAGCTCAGCCACTGCCAAAACCCGATCATCGTGCAGTTCTGGCGCAAGATCGCCGAGCAGGCGCAGGGCGATCCCAGCCTCGAGAACGTGGCGCCCTACATCACGAGCAAATTCGACGTCTTCTTGACCAACGACATCATGCGCCCGATCGTCTCGCAGGAAAAATCAGCCTTCAATTTCCGCGAGATCATGGATAGCAAGAAGATCTTCCTCGCCAATCTCTCCAAGGGCCGCCTTGGCGATCGCAATACATCACTCCTCGGGCTTATCCTTGTCTCCAAATTCCTGCAGGCCGCATTCTCGCGCGTGGATACGCGCGGTGATCTCCCGGTCTTCTACATGTACATCGACGAGTTCCAAAATTTCGCCACACCCTCGATCGCAACCATCCTTTCCGAGGCGCGCAAATACAAGCTCTCGCTCACGATCGCACACCAATTCATTGCACAGCTCGAAGAGGACATCCGTGATGCCGTTATCGGCAACGTCGGCACCAAAGCGGCCTTCCGGATCGGCACGCAAGATGCAGAATTCTTGGAAAAACAATTCACGCCCATTTTCACGCAGCAAGATCTTGAAAATTTACCCAACAGGAATGCCGTTTTAGCGCTTCTGGTCAATGGCGTCCCTGCGCGTCCCTTCACGATACAAACGCAAGAGCTACCGAAATTCGATTACTCAGGCGTAGACGCGCTCAAGGAGCTTTCGTACCGCACCTACGGAAAGGATAGGGAAGAGGTGGAAGCAGAAACCCGCCGCAAATTTGACGCGGCGTATGGCAAAAAGCCCGCCCAGCCAGCCGCACCCGGATTCGATCTTCCCGACCCCGCATCTTTGTATCAGTAATCCTTATGCGGGAAATCGGTCGGCCGGAGATTGTTGCCAGTAGAGACGACTCCCTTGGAAGAGAGGAAAAAGAAAAGTCTGACCAGCAGTTGGTTCTAAGAATCAAATCAGTCAGATCGATTCGTGAGTATTTGGAGTGTATCAAAGAAATTCAAGAAAAAGGTGTACCGAAAGACTGGGAAATCATAGATGATGCGATTAAAGGCCTTTACGAGATAGCAGCGAAATTAAATAGTGAGTCTCACGTGACGACCGGTGAGAATCATGCGGCGTGGCATAGTCTTGCTAACGTCACAAGCGACCAACAAGAATTGATAAATCAAACCTTCCGGAAGTTATGGCGTGCTCGAGAAGAACTGGTCATGCGAAATCCAGAAGATATGCACAGGGTCGACGCATTAATTGAACGTGCGGGAATAAAATCCGGTGATCTTATCAATGTTGCAGTTAGAACGGGAAGTGAAATTGAGTGGGATAATGAGGGCATCGTTTTTATCATGGTTCGGAACGGTCGACTCTTGTACGCTCGTGACCCCAGCAATTACAGTCCTGTCGGGTACGGTGAGGCAGGCATTGAATGCTCCATAATTGGCGATGTAAGAAAAGTACAAAGTTAAAATAGAAACTGCAGAGGCCTAACTCCTGACAAGGTTGAGCTTTTGGCAGAGGTGGTATAATGGCGCGCATGGCAAAAAAGAGGGGCAAGATTGGCGTGACGAACGAGAAGATCATGGAGATCTTGTCTGGCATGAAAGAGAAAGTCGACAACACCGATTCTTTGATGGAAATACAAAGCAGGCATTCGGGACGGCTTGAAAAAGAAATGTCGAGCATAGGGAGCAGAGTCAAGAGGTTTGAGACTGTAGTTGAAAAGAGCATGTCAGCGCTCGAGGAACGTATGAATGAAATCGAAGGTGCAATCAAGACCGTCGTCGAATGGGGGGCAATGAAGTCCGATTTGCAAGATTTTGCGACACGAAATGATATCGAACGAATGAAAGGAGAGATTATTGAACCGATTATTAAAGCCGTAGACAAAGACGCGGAAACGGTTATAAATCATGGGCGGCGCATTACTGTTCTCGAGCGGAGGGCAGGAATTGCTGCGAAATGATATGAATCATCCAAAAGAAGAGCGGACACTCGTCGTTTTGAAGCCTGATGCGATCCAGCGGGGGATCATAGGAGAAATTCTCTCTCGTTTTGAACGCGTGGGACTCAAGATCATAGGGGCGAAGATGATGCAGCCATCGCAAGAGCATTACCATCATCATTACGAGAATATCGGCAAGATGATCTCGCGCCGCGGACAAAAAGCATTCGACGTTACGCTCGGTCTTATGACCTCTGGCCCGGTGATCGCTTTTGTGCTCGAAGGGATAGAAGCAGCATCCCTTGTGCGCAAAATGGCGGGAACGACAGAGCCAAAATCAGCGCAACCAGGCACCATCCGGGGAGACTATGCACACATGAGTTTTGCCCACGCCGACGCTCACGATGTGGGCGTCCCCAACATCATCCATGCATCGGGTGATGCTGAGGAAGCAAAAGCCGAGATCGCGCACTGGTTTTCCGAATCGGAGCTTTTTGAGTATGAGACGGTACATGAGCGCTTCACGCAGACAAGGAAATAACCGGTAGTAGGGGACTTCATCATAGCTTCGATAAAGCTGGTATACTAGACATTAGCGGCCGGTACTAAAACCTGCTGGTGCGATAAAGGGAGCTCGAATCGCTCAGTGCCTTGGCATTGATGCTGAGAGCACCCACCTGGCTCCAAGACCAGGCTTGCCGTACTGACCGCACCAAAAAGTCCGCCTTGAGGCGGATTTTTTGGTGCTAAACTAGGTATCAATGGCCAAAAAAGTTCTCCATCCGAATCATACGGCGGTGCCGCTCAACTTTTGCCGCTTGCCCGATGGATATGGCGTCGTGAAGATCGGCGTTTCCGGTGCCGCCAACGCCGGCGCATGCGGTCTCGATGCGTATGAAAAGGCCAAAGAGCTCGGGCGTGAGATCGCCAAGCACGGCAGCATCATCACCACAGGCGCTACCACCGGCTTTCCCATGTATGCGGCGATGGGGGCTAAAGATGAGTGCGGCTTCTCGATCGGATTTTCTCCGGCCGCGACTGAGCGCGAGCACGTCGAGACGTACAAGCTGCCACTCGATTTTATGGATGTAGTCGTGTACACAGGCTTTGGCTATGCGGGGCGAGATCTCCTGTTCGTGCGCTCATCGGACGCAATGATCATCGGCTGCGGCCGCATCGGCACTTTGAACGAGTTTGCTGTCGCCTTTGAAGACCGTCGGCCTATCGGCATCCTTGAAGGCACCTGGGAGACCGACGAGATGCTACGGCAGATCATAAAACAGGCCAATCGTCCCAACGAAAAGATCGTGTATGATTCCGACCCGAAAGCAATGGTTGAACGCCTGATCGAGATAGTACTCAAAGAGCGTGAGCACCTCACACTAGTATACAACAACCACGACTCAAGGAGCGCAACCGGCAAAAATGTCGAGGTTATTTTCTAACCACCTTAGGCTTTCAACTGTTTGACCAGCCGTTCAAACGTCTCGGGGTAGTCCTTTGCAAGCGTAGAGAGAGATTTGCGGTCGATGGCAATGTTGCTTTTTTTGAGTGCGCCAATGAATTTCGAATAGGAAAATCCGAAATCTCGCACGGCCGCATTGATACGCAGCGTCCAGAGATTACGGAACTCGCGCTTTTTTGCGCGGCGGTCGCGGAAGGCATACGAGCCTGCATGGCGGATCGCCTCGTGGGCGACGCGCTCCTTGCTCTTTCGATCGAAACGATAGCCCTTGGTCTGCGCCAAAAGGTACCGGCGACGCTTGGTTTTCGACACTCCTCGTTTGACTCTTGCCATAAATGTTTATTTTTGACTCTTAAACTCCTCGCCTGCCCCGTAGCCAAATCCGCAGGATTTGTGGTACTGGGGTTTAACGCGCGACATACATTAGATTTTGTTATGAGCAAAGCGAATTAGAAAATCTTAGATCCTGAGTACTCGAAGGAACGCTAGTTGGGAAGAAAACGGCTCTTTGCGGTAGCGTCGAGCGCTGCATGAAAATCAGTGGCGCGCTTACGGCGCATCCGGCCGCCGCCGCTTTCTTTGGCGTTGAAATGGTTGTGGCCTGGCACCCGTGCAACGATCTTGCCGTTCTTGGTGACGCGCAAACGCTTACTATAGGATTTGTTTGTTTTCATGGTTTGAGTTTGACTTGCCTGCCCCGTAGCCAGCGCGAAGCGCTGCGGTACCGGGGTTGCTTTTCATTGAAAAACCGCTCTTCAGCGGTCGCGCCATTATGCCCGATAAAGGGGGGGAATGCAAGACTCTTCTCGCCCCAGCTTTTTGGCGTCGCTATCTGCCGCTGTTGCGGCAGCGCTGCCTCTCGCGCCGTCGCGCTGCGAGACACGCCAAAAAGCTGCGCCTCAAAGAGTCTCTGGGGGAGGGGCTGAGGTAAGAATCTTTTTCTCTTTAGGAACGGAAATTTTCTTCGACGGATCGCGCTCAATAGAGACCGAGAGCCCCTTTGGGCCTTTTTGGATCGCTTCTGCGATCTTAAATCCTTCCGGAATGACCGAAAGGAAACGCTCAAGCCGCTCCTTCAGGAATTCAAATTCCATATATTTGTATCGGCCCCACAAGAAGAGATCGACGCGCACGCGATGGCCTTCCTTGAGCCACGCCGCAGCTTTGCCCGCCTTGATCTGCATGTCGCGCTCGGAAGTGCCGATCTTAACCTGCGTTACCTTCGTCTCGGTGACGTGCGCCTTCGACTTCACTTCTTTATCTTTCTTCTTCTGCTCGTATTTGAATTTGCCATAGTCCGTTATTTTGCAGACCGGCGGCTGCGCATTAGGAGATATTTCTATGAGGTCGAGCCCCAGCTCCTGTGCTTTCGCGAGTGCCTCGCGGATCGGAAGGATCCCGAAATTCTCGCCCTCGGGGCCAAGCGCGCGCACCTCCGGTGCGCGGATGCCTTCATTCATTCGGGCGCGCTCCTTTTCCGCTTGCGACGTGTATTTAGTGAATCCCATTTGTCGCCGCCACTATACCATGGGCTAAGGGAAGGCGCACGCTACTCGAGAAGTCCCGCATGCCCCGGGACGCCCCCGAAAGGCTTCAAATAATTGCTCGCATAGATGAGAACACCTTGCATGGTGTCGAGGAGGCGTAAGAGGAAGGTATTTTGTGCGCGTGGAGGCGCGACATAGTTATTCGCAAGATCGCCGGAAGTAAAGGTCTGTTGTTGGAGAGGGCCTTGTGCCACCACCGTTCCTGAGGCAGTAAGTACACTTTGCGAACTTGTGCTCGAAGGGGATAGGCCTATTGCGACGTCGATAACATTTGGATTGAGGTTGATCGGGACCACCTTGCCGATATCTATCAGATTGCTGACAGGATTTATATATTGCTCGATAAGGTTAAAACTTGACGTTGCTTTTGGCTGCGTGTTGGTCGCCGATTGTGACCCAGGAACCAGGGTGTTGGTATTAAGAAGGCTTGAGATCGGAGTTGTTTCAGAAGAGATCGTAGGCAGCGGCAGCGTAGGCTGTGCAGAAATGCTCGGCTGAGCTGAAGAGACAGGCTGCGCTCCTTGTGACGGTTGCGCAGGAAGCGAAGGCTGACTTGGTGCCGCCGATTGTGGCGGGGGCTGCGTCGGCTGTCCGCTTGCATTGGTGAGGCATTGCGACTGCAGGACGGTTCCAGGTTGCGCGATCGTGGGGGGATTGAGGCTCGTGAAGCATTCCGCTGTGTTCATCTGAATTTGAGGTTGATTCGAACCGGCGTCAGCGCTCGGTGCAGCTGACGCTATCGGAGTCGCTTGGCCTACTGGCCTCGATGAGGCGGGCGCATTGGAAGGAGCGGCGACCGGTGTACCTGCAACTCCGCTACACGAGGGGCTGCGCTTATTCGTTGGTTCCATGTGCGGCCTGTCGCCCATGCCAAGCGGAAAGCCGACACCAAATTGTGGATTCGATCTCGCGAACGCATGTAATTGAACATAATTGTTACTCGCGGGGTTCACGTCCATCGCGAGCCCCAATTGATGGTTGGAACGCGTCGCTCCCCCGGCTCTCGCATTCTCCGTGCGATCGCATTGGATGTGTGCCGGTGAGTTGGGTCCGCATCGGAAGGCCGACACGACGTAGATGGGACCGTGGGCGCGAGCGAACGCTTGTAAAAATTTTGCTGCGCAGGTCGCAAACGCATTGTTTAGCTTATCGATACGACCTCCGGAGGTGGGTGGGGCTTTTGAATTCCTTAGGTCTCTCGCTATGCTCGCTAGATACGCCTTTGCTTGTCCGGCATCGTTGGTGAGCCCCGCGGTCCTATCCGAATCACACACCGGTCTCCCCGGCAGCGCGCCGGCGGCTATCTCGGCAGCCGTTGCGGTACGGCAATTGGTACCTTGTGCGTATGCGACACTCAGTGTTAGCAACACAAACAAAAAAGCTATGCCAGCCAGAAGAGAAATAGGTATTCGCAACATCGTTTTAGTATACCCCGTGAGATATCTTGCTCATCTCATGGGGTATACCGGGAAAGAGAATTTAATAGCCATGTTCATGGGGGTGAAGTCCACCAAAGGGCTTCAGATAATTACTCGCATACATAAGGATATTTTGCATGGTGTCGAGAAGGCGCAGTATGAAGGTGTTCTGCGGACGCACACTTCCTGAGGAGGGATTGTTTGCCAGATCCCCGGAAGTGAACGTCTGTTGCGGGATAGGTCCTTGTGCTCGCACGGTACCAGAAGCAGTAAGTGTTTGTTGCGGGGGAGAGCTTGAAGGCGAAAGGCCGGTCGCAATTTCTGTGATGTTTGCGTTGAGATCAATAGGGACGGCTTTGCCGATATCTATAAGAGTACTCACCGGATTGATGTACTGTTCAATGAGGTCAAAGCTCGACGTCGCCTCCTTCTGCGTACTCGAGGGTAGCGGGGAAGGAAGAAATATACTTGGGTTGAGCAGACTTGAAAGTGCTGAATCAAACGACGTGGAGAGTGTCGGCTGTGCAGATGTTCCACCAGAAGATCCACCCGAGGATCCAGGTTGTGAGGGAAGAGACGGTTGCGCCTGACCCGCGGGCTGTGCAGGAGCGGGTGGTTGTTGTGGGGGAGGCTGCGGTGGTAGCTGCGGTTGCTGACCAGGCGCGTTCGTGAGGCACTGGCTCTGCTGCACAGTCCCTGGGGGCGCGATCGTCGGAGGGTTCAAGCTCGTGAAGCATTCGGCGGGGTTCATTTGTGACGACGGTGGCAGCTGCGGTTGTGTTTGAGGAGGTGATGACGGCGGCAGCTGAGGAGGGGCTTGCGGGGGAGTGGAAGTCGCGCTCGGGGAGGGAGCTGAAGTTCCTCCGCAAGTTGTTGGCTCTAAGTGATTTGCCTCGCCAGGGATCCGTGGGTAGTACGGCAACCGTACCTTCAACGTCGGACCATTCGATACGACATGCCGACACGCCGCGTTACAGCTGAACTTGTTCCACGTTCCTCCCACAAGATCCACGGCGCACCCTCTTCGATGGTTGCCCGTGTTTTTTCCGCTCACCCGCATCTCGCCTGCCGCAGACCGGTACCCCGATAGTATGGTGGCAGAGGTAAAGTGAGGATCGTTCTTGAGAAGGTTCGCAAGAAGAATGGCGAAGTTGGCATCGAGTTTCAGAATACAATTTTTTGGATCCTCTCCTGTTATTCCGTTGCCGTTGACGCATGATTGGCGCGTAAGCAAGAACCTCTTCGCCTCTTCTGCGCCTTGGTTGATACCAGTTTCATTTGGGTTGTAACACCTCCCAGCTTCAATTTGTTTGTTTTGTACGACGGCATCGCTTGCGGTTGCGGGTCGCGTACCGGGCGGGCATTGAGCAACGACAACATGTGGAAAGGAGAGAACGGCCAAAAGAGCTGCAGCAGCAAAAAATCCGAGAACGAGCAAAGCTGAGTTCCGACTTACCATACGAGTAAGTATACCGAGAAAAAACGTTACTGATTTTCGCACACCCTGTCCGCCCACAAACCTTTCTTTTGCTCGCGCGCTTGTTTCTGCGCCGCTTTGAACTCGGCTTGGTATTTGTAGGGCAGGTTGTATGTGTATTCGTGCCCGTATCCTTCAGCGATCATGTATTTATTGACGAGGATGCCTTCGGGCCGAACGTTGGCTGGTGCATAGATGTATGCCAAAAGCCGACCGTATTTGTCGTAGGTTCCCTGCGAGGGATCAGTTTCAACACGCACCGATTGCCCTGAGATAACCCGCTTCATTTTTTCGGATGCCTCTTTTCCAAAACACTGCACGGGCTTTCGCGGATCGACTATCTCTGGCGTATCGAGCCCGATGAGCCGCACCGTCACATTCTTTCCATTCATCAAAACGACGATCGTGTCTCCGTCTATTACTCTCACGACGGGATACCAATCGGCCGCGACTTTGGCAGGCGCTTCGTTTCTCACACTTGAAGTGGCAATTGTTTGCGGGGAGGATGTAACAATTGGGGGAGTGTCAACATCCTGCACCCAGGGCGCAGTGAGTACGAATCCCATGATAATTAAGATACCAAGCAGCACTTTCATCATCCCAACAGTATACGGTGCAAAAAAATCGCAGGCGCGGCGGGAATTTCATCCGCCGCGCCTGAGCGCTGTTCCCCCGGTTATGCGGCCTGTAGACCAGTCGGCGTTGCCCAATTCAGGTCGGCAAGTGCACGAAGTGCATACCGGTTCGTCGGCCATGGAACGGTCGCTTTCGTGCCATCAATCACGATTTTGGCCCCATCGACCTGTTTATAGACGATGCATGCGCGCACAATCGCGTCAACAAGCTCGCCCCTGGCCTTGAGATCTGGCCGGAATGTCCGTCCGTACGCGCCGATGGCCTGGAAGATGCCCTCTGCGCGATTGGATACGTCGGCTTTCCCGACGGGATCTTGCTCATCGAGCAGCCTGATCAGTTCTTTTCGCAGCGGTGCTTCGGCGAAATACGCCATGGCTCTCTCCTATTTGTGTTCGGCCCACATGGGTCCAGCGAAACTATGCACCGAGGCACTTTTTGAGTCAATCGCGGCCGGGATAGAGTTGTAATTCGACTACCCGTAACGAGTCGCTTCATCCAGTCTTCATGAAAGAACCTGTATGCTCCGGGCGGTATGAAATCGACGACTTATCAGCACTAAGACCAAATCTATGTCAAACGGAAATATGTCTTTCGGCTCAAAACACATGTGGTACATCACTGGCGCTGCAGTGCTTATCGCGCTTCTCGCATGGGCCCTGTTGCAGCGTGATGTGCTTACGAGCATAGGCATAGGAAACCAGCAGGCGACCTCGACGGAAACCTCGACAGATACAAGTGGTGGCACGACAGCCTCGAGCAATCTACCCTCAGGCTGGCCCTCGGACGCGCCGGCACTTTTGTCGGGTGCGAAGATCACGTATTCGGGCCAGAGTGATCCGAAAACTGAGATCGCGGGTCCCACGGTTGTCTTCACGGCATCAAGTAAGCCGCAGACTGCGGTCACGTTCTACAAGTCGCAATTCACGGCGCACGGATGGACGTTCCGCGGACAGGGAGATGACTTGGGATCAGTCCAGCTTGCGGCGACCAAAGGCACGCGCAAGGTTACTGTGACGATCCTCGAGACGCGCTCTGGCGTCCTCAATGTAACGATAGGGATATCGAAGTTGGGATCCTAACTTCATACACAAAAGCCGCCCTTCAAAGGCGGCTTTTGTTTTGGTATGCCCCGTGAAATAGCTTGCTTCATCTCATGGGGTATACTCTGCGCATGCATATAGTCCGCTATCTACTCGTGGTCATCCTGCTATCGGGGCTTGCACTCGCCATATACGTGCTTGCGCCGAAAGCGCCAGAGCTCTCGGTCGTGCAAACAGCTACCAGCACGACGAGTGGGACGGAAATGAAGGTAGAAGATATATATGGAGATACCGATACATACCACATCGAGATGCACTACCCACAGTTCGGCATTCCCTCGGTAGATGCAAAGATCAAATCAGTGGTAGATACTGCCGTCGATACATTCAAAGAGTATCCTGCGAATCCCCCTGACTCGAGCCTGCCCCAAAATGAGCTCACGGGCTCCTTTGCATCCACATACGTGGGCCCGGATGTCGTGAGCGTAAAACTCTCGCTTTCGGAATATACCGGAGGGGCTCATCCCAATACGGTACTCATCGGGATCAACGTAGATCCGCGAAGCGGGCGTGAGCTCACACTTGATGATGCACTCTCCATGATTGGGAAAGATTTGCAGCAGGTAGCCGATGAGTCATTGAAAGAATTGAGATCAAAGCTCGGTGACAATGTCCTTGATTCCGCTAAGGGAGCTGAAGCAAAATCGGAGAACTACAGCACGTTCGTTGTAAGCAAAGACAAGGTAACGTTTATTTTCAATGTATACCAAGTTGCACCGTATGCTGCAGGTCCGCAGGAAGTCTCCTTTGCGCGCGTCCGCTAACAGCTGACGTCCGAGCGACCTTCGTTTGCTCTGTTCACGCAGCGTTCATCTACCTTTGCTATAAATACTGATTATTCGCGTCAGAATAACAACACAATATGGCAGATACAGTCATAAACACACCCTCGTCTGACGGCACTGGAGCCGCGGGCATGGTAGTGGCGCTTATCGCTCTTGTAGCGATCGTTGTCGGAGGTTTACTCTTGTTCCGCTATGGCGGATTCGCAGCGCCTGCGCAACAGGACGGAACTAACATCAACGTCACTCTTCCAGCAGGTACTGGGGGTACGGGAGATACCGGCACCACTAAATAACCTAGGGAAACCTAAAAGCACAACCAGCCCCGACAAAAGTCGGGGCTGGTTGGTATTGGTGGAGGTGTCGGGGAATGATCCCGAGTCCAGTGAAAAACGCAGGGAAAATTCTACGCGGCGTAGGTCATCTGAAGGTTTAAACATGCCGAATAAAAGATGAACAGAAACGCGACATGTCGAGTCCTGATCTTAGACAAACGTCGGACACCGTCTGTCAGTGCTTGAAGAATGACGCCCGGCGAGCTTACTCAAGCTCTACACTCGTGGACGGCCGCTTAGGCTAAAGCGTAAGACGGCGCAAATGCTTTGTTCGCACTTGAATTTTGAAGTGGATTTGAAAGGCACTCCAGCTTTGCCGCGCATTTAGATGCGCTGATTTCACTGTCGAAGCCAGTCACCCCCCGGGGCTACGTTGCTGTTTCCCGCGCAACGTAGCTTCGGGGACCGGCTGGACATTAAGATTGCAGATTATTCAGTTTTCAAGGTTCGCTGTATACGACGCTTTTCCTCCCGCGCCCGCATACTATGACGTTTATCATGGCCTTTCTTTCCGCGTGCGATCGCGATCAAGAGTTTCAGGTTTCGCCCACTATTATACACTTTTAATGGCACTATTGTCAATCCCTTCTGGCCTTCCGCAGAGGCAACGTGCGCGATTTCGGTGCGCGAAAGGAGCAATCGGCGCGTGCGTTCTTGGTCATATGATTTTGGGGCATTGGCTACCTGCCAGGCGGGGATAGAAGCGCCGACAAGATACGCTTCGCCGCCGCGCGCGACCACGCGCGCCCCTTTTAGAGAGCCACGCCCCGCGCGGAGTGATTTCACTTCATATCCATGCAATTCCAAACCCGCCTCGATCTCTTCGAGTATCGTGTAATCAAATCCAACCTTCTTGTTTTCTACAACTGCCATGCGCTCACTATAGCGCGCATCTTCTAAAAGCTAAAAAGCCCTGCTTGCCGGCAGGTGGCAGCTCCAGGCGATTTGAGTATAATGCACTTTCCGTATGGCAACTTCCGACAAGCAGCCACGCAAGCCGCGCGTAGGGGACAAGGCGCCGCCCCCGGGCGGTGCTTCAATCTGGGTGCAGCTTGCGGCAGCCTTTGCCGTATTTCTCGTGCTCTCCGCCGGCTACTCCCTTGTTCGCCAATATGTCGTCGATAAGAGCGAAGAAATAGCCCTTTCTCAGATCGCGGTAGATATTAATTTGGGAAAGATATCCTCCCTCGAAGTTTCTGGCGACCAGATCACTGCCACATATGTGGACGAGACGAAAAAGACCTCGCGTAAAGAAAGCGAGAGTTCGCTCACCGACACGCTCTCCAAATACGAGATCGCGCCTGAGAAGCTCGCTGCAGTAAAGATCGAGATCAAAGATGAAGGCGGCTTGCGCTTTTGGGCGCTCACGCTTTTGCCGATCCTCGTCCCGGTCATCTTCCTCTTCGGCGTCATTTGGTACCTCTCGAGGCAACTGCGCGGTGGCGGGGGAATGCAGGCATTTACCTTCGGGCGCTCGATGGCGCGGCTGGTGAATCCTGAAGACGAAGTCCAAAAAGTAACGTTCAAGGATGTGGCTGGTGCAAAAGAAGCAAAAAGCGAACTACTCGAAATAGTTGATTTCCTCAAAAATCCCAAAAAATTCATTCAGATCGGCGCGCGCATTCCCAAGGGAGTGCTCTTGATGGGCGCGCCGGGCACGGGCAAGACGTTGCTTGCGCGAGCCGTTGCGGGAGAGGCGGGCGTGCCATTCTTCTCCATTTCGGGATCGGAATTCGTCGAGATGTTCGTTGGCGTCGGCGCTTCGCGCGTGCGCGATCTTTTCCTCACGGCAAAAAAATCTTCCCCCTCCATTATTTTCATTGATGAGATAGATGCAGTGGGGCGCGTGCGCGGCACCGGAGTGGGCGGCGGCAACGACGAGCGCGAACAGACCCTCAACCAAATCTTGGTCGAGATGGATGGCTTCGAGCCCAATGAAAAAGTCATCGTGATGGCAGCATCAAACAGGCCCGACGTCCTGGACCCCGCACTTTTGCGCCCCGGGCGCTTTGATAGACGCGTGACGATCGATCTCCCGGACCGCAAGGACCGCGAAGAGATCCTCAAGGTACACGCGCGCACCAAGCCGCTCGGGGCCGATGTGAATCTCATTGTCATCGCAGAGCGTACGCCGGGCTTCTCTGGTGCGGATCTTGCGAGCCTCATGAACGAGGCCGCCATCCTCGCTGCGCGCGAAGATAGGCGTGAGCTTACGCAGTACGACCTCATCCGCAGCATCGAAAAAGTGATGCTCGGGCCCGAACGCAGGAGCCACATCTTGAACAAAAAGGAGAAGGAGATCACCGCCTACCACGAAGCAGGGCACGCTCTCATAGCTTCCGTCTTGCCGTACGCCGATCCGGTGCACAAAATATCCATCATCTCGCGCGGCCGCGCTGCGGGCTACACGCTCAAGCTTCCGTTTGAGGATCGCAAAATGCAATCGCGCAGGGAATTCTTGGACGACATCGCGGTATCGCTCGGCGGATTCGTCGCAGAAAAAATGATATTCGACGACATAACGACCGGCGCATCCAACGACCTGCAGGTACTAACCGCGCTCGCGCGCAACATGGTCGCCCGCTACGGCATGTCGGAGAAAATGGGTCCGATCGCATTTGCGGCCTCCGCGCAGCGCGCAATTTTCGGCGAAGGGGTCGAAGATGGGCAATCGCAAGAGGTCGCGGCACAGATCGATGAGGAAGTGCGAAAGATAATCTCGAACGCGCGGAAGATCGCCGAAGGCGTGCTCACCAAACATCGTCATGCCCTCGATGCCATCGCCAAGCGCCTCGTGGTAGTAGAAACCATCGAACGCGAAGAATTCGAGAATATTTTGATAGCAAATGGTATAACACCTAAAAAGAAGGAGGATATAGAACACCAGCCCTTAGCATAGGTGTCAGGATTCAGCTTGAAAGAGAGGAACTGATTTGTGTCTTCTGACAACTGACAGCTGAAAACTGAAAGCTATAATGCAGGTATGGCGGATCACAGCATGCCGGATTATGACAACGAGCCCAACGAATGGGAATCCAACCGCCCCGCGAAGCTCCCGCGACACATCTCGGTACAGCTTAAGCAATACACAACTCGTATCCAGGGGGCGCATACCGTCGGCGCGCTCAAAGCCATTCGCAGCGATATTGAGCAAGGAAGCCTCGCCAATAATGCCGAGGCCAAAGCAGAACTGAAACGCACTATGAACCAGCGTGCTCGGGAGCTTGGTTTTCAGGAAGGACCGTGGTGGTCGTAAGTATAAAAGCAAGCACCCGCGGACGAGTGCCCGCGGGTTTGATATGGATGTCGCAAGGTCGATTCACCATTGCCATGCTTCTGCTTCGTTCCGGCCGTACAGGTAGATCCGAATGCCCGTCAGGACGGTGAAGATAGCGACGGCGATCGAGATCTGCCATCCCGCAGCGATCGGCTGCAAGGCCAACAACTTGGTGACAATCATTCCCAGGAGAATGATCTCCGTCAGTGCGCCGAGGGCGCAAAGCGACCAGTATGACACCTCGCTTTTCGGTATGGGATTCGGGCTGTCGTAGTCGAACTTCCTCTTTTTCCACAGGGGCGTGAATGGCCACCTGGCAATGAAGAGGATGGCGAGGCCGAACAACTCGACCCAGAAGCGGTAGTCTTTGGCATCTCGGATCACTTTGTCCATGTGCGTCTCCCGGAGCCAGGGGTTGCAGAAACTGGCTCACTGCTCAGGAGAATGGACTCAGGGAAGCGGAAAGTCAAATAGCGATCTGCCAATGGATGGTCTCGTTGCCAAGGCCGTGCTCTTTGTGGGCAATTGGCCACACGTTTACTCCCTCGTCCGTAACGACCGGCTCTGTTACTTGCCAATCGTTTTTTACCAATGTTATCGTTTCTTTTGATGGTTCAATCCCAAAGAAACGTGGACCATTAATCGAAAGAAACTCTTCGAGTTTGTCGAGCGCATTTAATTCATCAAAAACTTGCGTGTAGAGCTCTATGGCGACGGGCGAATTAAATACGCCAAATGCCGCGGGCGAAGCGAACTTCTTCGATTCCGGATGCGGAGCGGAATCTGTTCCTGCGGAGAGGAACGGCAATCCTTCCGCAACGAGCCCCCGCACTTTTTCCCGGTCGCTCGCGCTTTTGATAAGAGGTTTGCAGCGAAGCAGCGGTTTGTCCTCGACATCTTCACGCGCATAGAGGAGGTGGTGAGGCGTTACCGTCGCAACGAGTTTGCCTGTCTCGCCGTTTTTTTCCAGAAATTCTGCCGCGATTTTGGTGCTTAAATGCTCGAGCGAGATCTTGAGATCGGAATATTGCTCCAGAAGGCGTGGAAACACGCTCTCAATGAACTGCTTCTCTCCTTGATACGGATCTACCTCATTCTCGCTTTCATCCACGTGCACCTCTCCGTGCAAGAGGAGTGGCATACCTGCACGTTCCATCTCACTAAGTAGCTCTTTCGCTTCGAGGATATCACGAAAGCCCCACTGCGAATTGGTGGTCGCGCCATACGGATAGTATTTGACGGCGTACACACCATTTGAGAGTCCTTTTTCGATCTCTTCGGGCTTCAAATTCTTGGTCAGATAGAAAGTCATCAGCGGGTTGAACGTGTTTCCGGCAGGAAACGCTGCAAGGATTTCTTTTTTGTACTCAGCCGCTTGCTCAATAGTTTCAATTGGCGGATCGGTATTTGGCATCACGATCGCCGCAGAGAATTTCTGGGCGCTTATTGGCGCCACTGCCCTTAGCATCGCCCCGCGGCGGAAATGCACGTGGGCATCGAAGGGTTTTTTGATGGTTATTGAATCGTTTGACATATATTGTCCACAGCATACCATCTTGTGTAGTAAGCGGTGAGTATCCCCGCACGGCAATGAAAGCAGATATACTGTGATGATGTCCGGGAGTCACTTTGGCTTGAGGAGTCTGCGCAAGAGGTTTC